>CAJOQN010000020.1 GCA_905236535.1 uncultured Bacilli bacterium | reverse complement strand
TGAAGTTGAGGATGTCTATCCTTTAATCCGTCGTTTAAGAATGGTGAAAAGCGAAGAAGAAATCGAACACCTTAGAAAAGCCATCGATAAAACAAATATGGCTTTGAATAAATTGATGAAAGCTTTAAGACCTGGAGTTTATGAATATGAACTCGCTGATTTATTCGAATTTAGCGGCAGAGAAAAAGGAAAAAATAACCTTTCTTTCCCTACGATTGTCGGAGCAGGTATCAATTCAACATGTTTACATTACCCAACCTTAAACTGCAAAGTTCAGGAGGGTGATATTGTCTTATTCGATTTAGGTTTGATGGATTCTTTATATTGTGCGGATATTTCTCGTACTTATCCCGTTGATGGAGTTTTCTCTGAACTTCAAAGAAAGATTTATGAAGCGGTTTTAAATTGTAACAAAGCCGTCATCGCCTATATTAAAGAAGGACTCACTATCGCTGATTTACAAAATTTTGCGATTGAATATTTGAAAAACGAATGTGTGAGAATGAAACTCATTAAACCTGAAGCTGATATCCGTAAATATTATATCCATAATGTCTCTCACCATTTAGGTTTAGACACTCATGATATCTCTGATAGAAACATTCCTCTAGAAAGAGGAAATGTTATCACAGTGGAACCTGGTTTATATTTCCCTGAACATAAAATTGGCGTTCGCATCGAAGATGATGTTTTAGTGACTGCCACTCGCGCGGAAGTCCTTTCAAGCGGCATTATCAAAGAGATTCATGATATCGAAAAAATGTTAAAAACGAGGAAATAATGCGATGGAAAAATATATCTTAGCGATTGATCAAGGAACGACCTCCACAAGAGCTATTCTTTTTAACAAACAAGGGAAACCAGAATGCATCGCTCAAAGAGATGTCGAATGTCTCTTTCCAAAATCTGGATGGGTTGAACAAGAAGCTTTATCTCTCTGGATTAGTGTTATTGATGTCATCAACGAAGTCTTGGTCAAAGCAAACATCGATTTCTCCTATATTGACTCTTTTGGAGTCACCAATCAAAGAGAAACGGCGATTGTCTGGGATAAAAAGACCGGTATGCCGGTTTATAACGCGATTGTGTGGCAATCAAGACAAACCTCTGATATCTGTCAAAAATTAGAAAAGAAAAAAGAATTTATCCATCAAAAAACGGGTTTATTAATAAACCCATATTTCAGCGCTTCTAAAATTAGATTTATTCTTGATCATATCCCCAACGGACAAGCCCGCGCGGAAAATGGAGAATTATTATTTGGGACTGTTGATACTTGGATTGTTTATAAGATGACCCAAGGAAAAACTTTCGCTACCGATGTCTCTAATGCCTCGAGAACGATGTTATTTAACATCAATACCATGGCTTGGGACGAAGAGCTTTGCAAATTGTTCAATATTCCAATGCGCATGCTTCCGATAGTTCTTCCTTCTTCTTATGATTATGGAGAAGCTTCTTTCTTTAAAGGTGGAATCCATGTCAGAGGGGTCGCTGGTGACCAACAATCCGCTTTGTTCGGTCAAACATGTTGGGAAAAAGGCGAATCGAAGAATACCTATGGTACTGGTTGCTTCATGCTGATGAATATCGGCGAAGAACCTATCCTTTCTAAGGAAGGTTTATTGACCACTGTCGCATGGAAAGTTGGAGACAAAGTCACATATGCTTTAGAAGGTTCCGTCTTTGTTGGTGGGGCGATTGTCCAATGGCTGAGAGATGGAATGAGAATGATTCATCATTCAAAAGACTCAGAAGAACTCGCGGAAAAATGCGAAGACACTAATGGTGTCTATGTCGTTCCTGCTTTCGTCGGTTTAGGAACTCCATATTGGGACGATGATGCTCGAGGTGCGGTCTTTGGGCTTAATAGAAACACCACGAACGCTCAATTCATCAAAGCTTGTTTGGAAGGCATTGATTATCAATGCAAAGATGTCTTTGAAGTCATGAAAAAAGAATCTGGTTTACCGCTTAAAACCTTAAAAGTTGATGGTGGAGCCACAGAGAATAAATACCTCATGCAATTCCAAAGCGATATCTTAAACACCCAAATCATGCTTCCAACCTGCCTTCAAACCACAGCGTTAGGAGTAGCGTATCTCGCTGGTCTTAATTCTGGATTCTTTGAGAATTTAGATGAAATTAAACAAATTCACTCTTATCAAGCCGTCTTTAAACCGACGATGAAAAAGAAGGACATTCTTAAAAAATATCGCGGCTGGAAAATCGCGATTAAAGCCACGAGAGTGTTCAAAAACTAAATTATCTCGATTTTATCAAACAAATAGGAGCAGTGCTCCTATTTACTTTTTATATATAACCAAAGTATAATAATAATAATGAAAAATATCATTATTGCCCCATCATCTTACCATCAATTTTTACTTAAAGAATTAAGAAAAAATGATTCTTTTTTTGATGTTAAAATCTATTCCAAAGAAGATTTGATCAAAGATTATTTTGGGAAATATGATGAGAAAATTATTCTAGAGATTATCAAAAAGATTCATATAACCTACGAACTTGCAAAAAATTATGTTGATTATTTCCCATATATCACCTCTTGCAATAACGAAAAACAATCATTTTTATTATCTCTTAAAGAAAAATTCCATGCCGAGGAATTCTTTTCAAAAAATTTATATTTAAAAGAGGCTTTAAAGGATTCTAACGCTCTTATTTATGGATATAGTGAAAATGACCGTTTGCTTAAATATGTTTTAGATGAATGTTTAGTGTCTTATAAATTCAAAAAGAATAATCATGATTTTTATCCAATAGTCACCTCTTTTTCAATGATTGAGGATGAGGTTTTTTATTGTTTGAATAAGATTGCTTCTTTAATTAAGGATGGTGTGGATTCAAACGATATTTATTTAATGAATGTCGCTGATGAAAAATATCTATATTATTTAAATCTTTTTGCCCCATCTTTTAATCTAAAAATTAATAAAATTGATGAAAATAGCCTATTTTTAAGTGGTTTTTGCACTGAATTTTTTAAAAAATATCAAGAATCTGTTTCTCCTATAATGATCATCGATGAGTTAAAAGAGAAATATCAAGGAGACGATGTTTTTGATAAAATTTATGACATCATTTTCACCTATTATGATGAAGAGCTTCCATATAATAACCAAAAAGATATCTATATTTCCGTCATTAAAAAATATGGAATTAGAGGTCCGCTATATAAAAATGCGATTAATGTTATTGCAGGTAATGGATTACCGATAGAACATAAACATATTTTTGTTTTAAAGATGGATTCTTCTTTTCCTTTTGTTTATGTTGATAAGGATTTTTTAATCGATAAAGAAAAACAAGGAACGTTGCTTGAAACCTCTTTAGAAAAGAGCAACTTAGAACGCGAAACATTATTAGATTTTTTAAGAAGTGATAATTATTTTTATTATTCATTTACCAATATGATTAACGGTAAGAAAAATTATCCTTCACCTTTAATTGACAATCCCTCAAAACAAATCGAGGAAAGCGTTCTTCCAGACACTTTTTATAGTCTTTTTTATATGAAAAATAAGTTTGTTCAAGCGCTTGATTTATCTTATTTATATCGGGAAAGAAGTGACGCTTTAGACCTTGAAAAAAATATTAAGATTCCTTATCGCACTTATGATAATCAATTCTCTGGTATTTCATATGAGAATAAAGGCTTTTTACGAGTCTCTTATTCCTCGATGAATGATTATTCTAATTGCCCTTTTAAATATTATGCTTCTCGGCTTTTAAAACTTAATGAATATGAAGAAAAATTCTCTCAAATCTTAGGAACGATGATTCATAAGATTTTAGAAGATATCTATGAAAAAGATTATGATTTTGAAAAGACCTTCGAAAGAGAATATCTCTTTAACAAAGATAAATTTTCTTTAAGAGATCAGATTCTTTTAGAAAATATTAAAATCAGTCTCGATAACGCGATCAATATTTTAAGAAAACATTATTTTGAATATTTAGATAATCCTTCTTATCTTTCGGAAAAAGAGATTAGTTTTAATATTGATGAAAAAACAATTATAAATGGAAAAGTCGATAAAGTTATTGTCACCAAAGATTATTATTTAGTCATTGATTATAAAACCTATTCTTTGAACTTCTCCCCTAAATATCTTGATAAAGGGATTGGAATGCAATTACCAATCTATGGATTATTACTTGATCACTATCGACCTTTAGAGAATAAAAAAGCCGCCGGATATTATCTCAATGTTGTTTTATCAAATTCCATGAAAGATAAATATACTGATTTGGATAAAGTATGCCCTTCTTTCCTTCAACTTAACGGAGTGACCATCACCGATGATATCGACATCAATCAGATTGATAAGTCGTTAATGAATAATGATAAATCCTATTTCATCATGGGATTATCCTCTATTCCTGATGGAAGACAAAATAACAGGATATCGACCAGAAGTGGATTCGAAGCTTATAAGGAAACTTGCTACCAAGTCATTTTGAATAATATTTATGATATTAGACATTCAAAATTTGAGATATCACCCGCTCAAAAGGGAAGCGATATCGCCTGTTCATTCTGCGATTATCGCGATATTTGTTATGTCAATAAAAAGCAAATAAGAAAATTAGATGTAAGCGAGGAAGACGATGATGAACTTCTCGGATGAGCAAAAACAAGCGATTAACACGGTTGGGTCTAACATTCTTGTTTCAGCGGGAGCGGGAAGTGGAAAAACCGCCGTTTTAACAGAAAGGATATATCATCTTTTCTCCTTGGGAATTCCGTTTAAGAATTTCCTTGTTTTGACCTTTACCGAAGCCGCGGCTATGGAAATGAAACAAAGAACAAGAAAAAGAGTCCTTGAATCTGAATTTAAAGACCATTTCTTTGAAGTAGATGAAGCGCACATTCAAACTTTTGATGCTTTTTGCCTATATTTGGTGAAGCGTTATTCATATGCTTTAAATATTAATTCAGATATATCAATCGTCGATTCTTCGATTATTGAAATTAAAAAAAGAAAAACTATTGAAGAGATATTAAATGAAAAATACCTCCAAAAAGATGAAGGTGTCATCTCTTTCTTAAAAGCTTTTGCGAAAAAGGATGATAATTATCTCATCAAATTAATCGTCGATTTATCTAGATTATGCGATATTCAAATTGATAAAGATGAATTTTTAAATTCATTTATCGACCGATATTATAATGATTCGATTATTGATGAACATATCCTTGAAATTTATAATGAGACGATTCAAATAATTCAAAGCCTCATCGATGATGCGATGAAATTAGAAGACATCAAAGATGCGGAGAAAATAATCTCTTTATTAAATAAATATGTGAACTGCCCAAATTATGACCTTTTATATGATGAATTAATTAAAGGAGAATCATTACCAAGAAGACCCGCGAGTAAGTCGACTGATAAAGCCTTCAGAGATCATATCAAATCTCGATTTGATGATATCAGAATCAAACCAAATTCTGAGGTGAGAAATTTTGGTCACACCAGTGATATCAAACAATATTTTGAAGAATGTAAAAAATATGCGAAAGTCGTAGTGGATATTACTAAAGAAGTGGAACGAAGATTGGATAATTTTAAAAATGATATCAACTGCTATTGCTTCCAAGATATCGCTAGAATGTGTCTTTCCTTAATTAAAAAAGAAGAAATCGTCAAAGAATTAAGAGATGAATTTAAATATATCCTTGTCGATGAATATCAAGATACATCTGATATCCAAGAAGCGATTATTCAGGCCATTGGAAATAATAACATCTTTATGGTAGGAGATATCAAGCAATCAATTTATCGTTTTAGAAACGCTAATCCGAGCATTTTTCAAAATAAATATGAAGATTATAAAAATAATAATGGAGGAGTGGAAATTGATTTAAATAAATCGTTCCGTTCCAGAAAACAAATTGTCGATTTTATCAATGACTCTTTTGATATCTTAATGGATAAAAACTATAATCCCATCGATTATAAAAATGGACATCATTTCGAATTTGATGCCTCTGATTATACAAATAATGAAGTAGGACAAAACTTTGAACCTGAATTTGTCACCTTTGATGCTGAAAAAATGAAAGCTAATGAACTATATGAAAAAGAGATTAGACTTATTTGTGATGATATCATTGAGAAGATTAATTCTCATTTTAAAGTCTATGATAAAGATTTAAAGAAAATGAGGGATGTGACCTTTAAGGATTTTGCTATTATTTCGGATACAGGCACCAATTTTGATAGGGTTAAATCAATCTTTGTGGAAAAGAAAATTCCATTATTTGTCAATAAAGATGAAGATATCACGCAAGATAATTTAACATATATGATTCATTCCTTAGCCTCTTTTATTTATTTATCGATTAATGAAGATTATCAAAATCCATCCTATAAACATTCCTTCGTCTCTTTAGCGAGATCTTTCCTCATTAACATGAATGATGAGGAAATATATCAATGTTTATTAAGCCACACTGATGGAGACAAAATATTGCCATTTAATGATGTCGATTTTGTTAAAAATATCGGGGTTTTAGATGATAATTACACTAAATTATCGATTTATGAGATGATGTATCGCGCCTTAATCAATCTTGGATATTACGATAAAATCATCACTATTGGAGATTATAATAATAACGCTCATAAGATGGAATTCTTCCTCGGTGTGGCTAAGAGCATGGATCTCATGAACTTCCCAATGAGCTATTTCATTGAATATTTTGAAAAGATTTCTGAATACGATTTAAAGATTTCTTTCTCTTCGTGCGATGTCCCTTCTGATGCCGTAAATATTTTGACCATTCATAAATCTAAGGGATTAGAATTCCCGATTTGTTATTTCCCATTCTTAGAAAAAGGATTTAATAATAGAAATATTAATTCTTCCTTTTTAGTGGATCAAAAATATGGATTATGCATCCCCACAAATGGTGATTATACCTATCAATCTCTTCTTCAACACCTGATTAAAACCAATTACATAAAAGAGTCATCGATGGAAAAAATTAGACTTTATTATGTCGGTCTCACCAGAGCGAGGGAAAAAATCATTTTGTATGGTAAAAACGAAGATGAAAAATTTGGGCAACTTGATAATTTCACTTCCTTTAACACTCTCAATCATATTCTCTCTTTAAGAAGTGATAAAAGATATGCGATTAATAAAGAAATTTTGAATTTAGATTTGCTGGAAAAATCACCAATAATAAATAAACGAGAATTCTCCTCTTCTTTAATTGATATTGATTATGAAATGATCCAAACCAACCGCGCTTCGAAACGCATTGAAAGTGAAGTTGATGAATCCTTATTAGCCTTTGGGACGAGAATCCATTATCTTTTAGAAATTGTGGATTATGAAAGCAAAGATACCTCCTTCATCAAGGATAAGCATGAACGATATATTGTCGATAATGTTTTAAAGATGAAAATCTTTGACAATATTAAAAATTCTCAAATTCGTCACGAATATGAATTCTTTGATGAAATAAATGATGTCCATGGGGTTATCGATGCCTTAATCATTAAGGATGATGAGATTGATATCATCGATTTCAAACTTAAAAATCTCAGTGATGAGAAATATTTAATTCAGCTTCAGACTTATAAAAACTATATTTCTCAATTCTCTCGTGGTAAAGTAATCAAAACATACTTATTAAGTACGTTAGATAAAGTGGTAAAGGAGGTTCTTTATGATTAAAAAGATTGAATATGAACTTTTTATAAATATTCTTAAACCTTTAATTCCTTTTAATGAAGAAGTTTATCATTTCCTTTACGAAGTTTATGAATATTCGATTGAATCGGTGATGAGCCTTCATCAGAATGAAGTTCTTCCTCAAGATCGTTTTATAAATCAAAATGAATTAATCTTTTATATCGCTGGGGAATATCTCTACAGTGTGATGAATCGAAACGAAGAAGAAATCAAAAAATTTATCAAAGATGAAAGCATCATATATTCCATGGCTTCCGTGGTTACCGATAAATTTGTCTCTTTATCCGCTTTTAATTATCAAGAAAGAAATTTAGGGAATCGATTCCTTCCTCCAATTTCCTCTTTAAACCTCTATTTAAATTTCATGCTCAATATTTTAAATAATTATAAGAAGAGTGATCCTCGTCAAACTTTAGTGGTGGATCTCCTTGTTAAAAGTGTCTCCTACGCTAGAAGCATCGCCCTTTTATTAGTCAATGGGTATGAAACCGAAGCTTTTGCCACTTGGAGAACGCTTCACGAATGTGAATGTACTTTAGTCATCTTAGAAAAATATGAAAAGGTTATCCTCGACACCTATTTAGAACATATGCGTTATGGTCTCCTTTTCAAAAAAGGACATAGCGACACTCCTGAAGAAGAAGCTTTATTTTTAGAAATAAAAGAGAACATGAGAAAGCATAATCTCAAGAGCAAAGATATGAAGAAATTCATCGAATATGGCTGGCTTTATAATATTCCTGGAGTTAATGAAGATGAAACTTTTAAACTTAACTTCCGCGACGGCTTAGAAAAAGTCGCTAAACTCTCGGAATATAACGAGAGATATGAAGCCTCTTCCGAGATTGTTCATAGCACTCCGATTCTTATTTATTCTTCAAAAGAATATTATTATTTCCTCACTTTATTATCTTTATATGAATCATTCTTTAAACTCGAAGCGGTCTTTTATAATTTATTCGCTGTCCGAGTGGGAGAAGAACAGCGTAAAGCGTATTCTGAGATGAAGAATGTTTATTATCGTCAATTAATTAATATCTATAAACGCGAAGGTGAAGCCTTTAAAACATGGCATCAAAATGTTGTAAAATCGCAAAAGAAAAATGGGAAATAATTCCCATTTTATTTTAAATCATCGAGATATAAGTTATAAGAAGCGTCGCTGGGCATTCTTAAGTCTCCGCGAGGAGAGATGGAGACACTTCCAACTTTCGGGCCATCAGGAAGGCAGTTTCTTTTAAACTGCGAGGTAAAGAATCTTTTAAAGAATATTTTCATCCATTTAAGCATTTCATCTTCCTGATAGATTCCTTTAAAAGCAATCTTTCCTAACATATAAATTTTAGATGGTGCATAACCATATCTAAGGAAGTGGAATAAGACAAAATCGTGGTA
Source organism: uncultured Bacilli bacterium (assembly GCA_905236535.1). Classification (GTDB taxonomy): domain Bacteria; phylum Bacillota_I; class Bacilli_A; order RFN20; family CAG-826; genus RGIG3315. Next base: position 2,758 of record CAJOQN010000020.1, on the reverse strand, counting down.
TTGATAGGGACCAATAATGTCTTCGGTCTTTTGCTTGATTTCTCCGTTTTCTAAAGGGAGCAATTCAGGAGATATAGGAGTCATGATAATATCTTCTAAAACTTCTTTTAATTCGTTATGAATTAATGCATAAGCTTTAACGAGATAGATAACCAGCGTTTTAGGAATCGAGACATTGATATTATATGAAGACATATGATCCCCGTTATATGTACACCATCCAAGCGCGAGTTCGCTTAAATCTCCAGTTCCAATGACCAAAGCATTTATCATATTTGAATAATCAAAGAGGACTTGAGTTCTTTCTCTGGCTTGGGCATTTTCAAAAGCGACATCATAGGTGGTTAAATCGTGATCAATATCTTTTAGATGTTGTTTAACCGAATCACTGATATCAATTTCTCTTAAAGTGATACCTAAAATTTTAGCGAGCTCTAAAGCGTTGCTTTTTGTTCTTTCACTCGTCCCAAAACATGGAAGAGTGATAGCGTGAATATCTTTTTTATCATAGCCTAATAAGTCATAGGCATCGTTCACCACCAATAAGGCAAGCGTGCTATCTAAGCCTCCGCTTAAACCGATAACGACTTTTTTAGAACCAGTCGCTTTCATCCTTTGAATGAGCCCATGAGCTTGGATTTTGAGGATGAAGCGGGCTCTTTCTAAAATGTCTTCATCCTCGGGGACAAAAGGGTTTTTATCGACCCTTCTATGGAGAGTGTTTTTCTCCTTGATGTCCTGTTTATAATGGACAAATGTCATATTGTCCACTTTGTTAACAAAGTGATTATTCTTATTTCTCTCGTGAAGGAGAAGTTCTAAATCGATATCTCCTAAGCAAGCATTGTTTTCAAAAGGATAGTTTTCAAAGAGCATATGTCCATCTTCAGCGATGAGATTATGTCCAGAATAGACGAGATCACTGGTGGATTCACCTTCTCCGCTTGAAGCATAGACATAAGCACACATCAATCGAGCGGATGTCATCTTCACTAAGTCGTGACGATATTGGGCTTTACCAAGCCTTTCATTAGAGGCGCTTAAATTGAGAATGATCGTGGCCCCTCCCTCGCACATCAAAGTGCTTGGAGTGGTGGTGGCCCACATATCTTCGCAGATTTCGACTCCCACTTTCATCTCTGGCATCAAATCGTTTTGATAGATGATTTTATTTCCAAATGGAACTTCCTCGCCATCGAGGAGGATATTACGTACTTCCTTCAAAGAAGGACTATAATGACGACCCTCATAATATTCGTTATAGTTTGGAAGATAAGTCTTAGCGCTTACTCCTAAGATATGACCGTTATAAAAAACAATCGCGGTATTGAAGATGGAATTATCAACTTGTAAAGGAGCACCAACCGCAAAAAGAGAGGAGATGGATTTAGAAAATTCTTTTAATTCATGAATGGCCTTTTTAACCCCATCCAAAATCGATTGGGTGAAGACCAAGTCACCAATGGTGTAACCGGTTAAAGTCAGTTCTTGGAATGTGATGATGTCAACATTCTCATTTTGCGCATTCTTTAAAGCTTTTTTGATCTCTTCGACATTAGAGGGTATATCACTCAACCTAATGGGAATAGTCACCGCTTTCGCTCTGATAAATCCATTGTTCCTCATAATTAGTGTTCCTTTCTATGAAACCATAATCAATTATACATATTAAAAGACATTTTCAAAACAAGAAAAAAGAAGACCAAATGGCCTTCTTGTTGTTTTTTATGGTTTTCGATTAGACATCAGCGAAGCAAGAACCGCCGATAAATTCTCTAATAAGAGAGTTGTTTGGAATCCATTGTTCACCAATTTCGTTAAAGAACTTAAGCATGCGGATTAATCTTTCAGCGACTGGGAAGTATTTAGATTCGATGTCAATCTCTTGGAGTAAAGGCATCGCATATTTCTTCATCGCACTGAGTTCGTAGGGTAATAATGAATTGAAGACATAATTGGCCCCTTCCTGGGTGTCATAAATCCATTTAAATTCCCCTTTACGAACGCTTGGCCACATCTTCATAGTCTCAAGAGCGCTTGAACCTCTGAATTGATAATCGCGGACAATTCTTCGAAGTAATCTTAAGTCAGTAAGAGAGACTGGATTATGATTATCGATAGCGATTTGTGCTTGTGGAGCGATGAAGATTTTGAATTTTTGATGGGATGGAATATCTTTGGTCATTCGATCGTTTAAAGCGTGAATACCTTCGATAATAATGGGGGTATCTGGAGAGATTTTAATCCTTCTTCCAAATACTTGTTTACCTTGTAAGAAGTCATATTTTGGAAGATCTACAGTCATTCCCGAGATGAGGTCTGACATATTCTTGTTAAACAGTTCGATGTCTAAAGCTTCGATGCTCTCTAAATCTCTTTCACCATTTTCATCAAGTGGGGCTTTGCTCGGTGACAAATAATAATCATCTAAAGAGATACGAATTGGGTTGATGCCACGGGACATAAGTTCAATTCTAAGTTTGTTGGCGAATGTCGTTTTACCACTTGATGAGGGACCAGCGATACAGATAAGACGAATGCTTTCGATATCGTTTTGAATCATTTCTCCAAGCTCGGAAATTTGTTGGTTGTGTTTGCATTCACATAGGTTAATAAAATCAACCTCTCCATCCTTTTTAATGTGCTCATTGATGCCGACGATGGTATCCGCACCGGTGGCAATTGCCCATTGATGAGCTCTTTTCAGTGTTCGGCCGAATGTTGGAGCGTCCTCAAAAGGTGGGATTTCCCCATTAGC
>CAJOQN010000019.1 GCA_905236535.1 uncultured Bacilli bacterium | reverse complement strand
GATTGTTTTCATCGATATTAATTCTTACAAAACTGCCTTCTAAATCTCTATATGCATTAGCCCATTCCCTAAATGTTTCTCTATTTAATCCTTTTTCTCTAGCAAACGTCTTCATTGGGAGACCTGATATTCTCCATTGTTTAACAAAATTCATACGTTCGGCATCGGTATAATGCTTTCCCATAAAAATAAATGCTCCTTTCGTAATGATTGGAGCATACAATTATTCAAAAAATGGTGAAAGGGTGTTAATTAACGACGTTTACAGAGAATTCATGATAAAAACTTGCCGAAGTTTTATTCTCATTTTCCTCCCCATGATATCGTCAAAGAAAAAGTGGATATTCCATATATTGATGATGGTTTAGACGCTCATAAATTTGATTTATATTTTGGAATGGAAGAAAGGAAAAAGAATATCTGCCTTATCGATATCCATGGTGGTTCATATATTTTTGGAAGTAGAAAAGAAAATTATCCCTTTGTTTTAGAATTCGCTAAAGAGGGATATGATGCTATCACTATTGATTATGTCGTTAACGACGGGAACAAAGAGAGCAAAGAATTAATCGATGACTGCGCAGCCTGTCTCAAATATATATTTAATCATAAAGAGGAATTAGGAATATCAAATGATAGTTTTGTCCTCACCGGTGATAGTGCAGGCGGACATCTTGCTTTAACGATTGCCGAAGCCTTATCTGATAAACAATATCAAAGACAACTAGGATATGATTTCCCTAAGGAAGACATTATATGTCTATTAGTGAATTCTCCCGTTTATGATGTCTATAACGCTGGAAGAAAGAATATGACCAAAAAAGGAAGAAGAAGATTATATGGTCCCTCGATTGATGATGATGAGAAGATGAAACTCATCTCTCCAAGAGAGCATCTTCCTTCTTTAAACATCCCTTTATTCGTCTCAACTTGCAAAAAAGATTTTTTAAGAAACGAACCTTTATTATTAAATAAAGAGATGAAGGATACGAATCTCAAATATCAATTCATCGATTTAAAGACCGACACGAAAGGGGTCGATCATGTCCATAATGTCATCAGGCCACATTTAGAAGCATCAAAATACATAAATCAAGAAATGATGAAATTCATCGAGGAATGTCGTTAAGGCATTCTTTTTTATAATTTTTTTGAAAATTTTTTCATTTTTAATTTGTTTTGATAATGTCAAATTATTTAAAAAAGTGGGACTTTTATGGCCAAAATGGCATTTGACACTCCTAAATATCGGTGTTAACTTTATGGTGCTTTTTATCAAAGGAGAACAATATGCAGAAAAAGAAAATTGTTGTTTTTGCAACTTTATCCGCTGGTCTTTTCGGCGTTATTGCTTTCGCTCTTTCAAATACTGAAATGAAACTCTTTAACGTTATGGCGGAACAAACAAATTACACTCTGGAGCTCAATTCTTCTAATTCCCCATTTGAATCTAGTGATAATGAATATCAATCCGGTTCCATGGTTTTAGAGATTGCCAACAAGCAAGATCAAACCATCGTCTATTCAAACGCTAAATATTTAGCGGATGGATATCTTTCTTTAAAAGAAGGTGGACTTCTTTATAAACAAGAAGCATCTAACTCTTTGGTGTCGATCAATGCGACCTTTAGTGGCTCTTTAAAAGTCTATTCGAGCATTGAAGCTGAACTTGGAACTTCATATTATGTCACAGACTTAGTGAGTGGCTCGAATGTCTCACTTTATGGTAATTATTGGAGAGTAGTGGCTCAGGCTGATAGTGAAATCACCTCTTTAGTCCTTACCTATGGTTGTGAAACTGCTTTAACACCTTCTAACACCGCGCTTATCAACGCTTTTACCACGGTGAATGATTATTTCACCACCTTAAAGCAAGTTGATGGCAATACATATCTTACCTTCTACGGTCAAACTGACGCTAGTTACGCTAATAAACAAATCTTAGCGAGTGAATTAACCGTTGGAGATGATGCACTCACCATTCCATGTGAGAAGGTTGAATATTTTGCTTCTAATAAGTTAGAAGCTTACTTCAACTTAACTTCATATGCCCCATCTTTAAGCGACGCTCAAGATGTTTGCTTACACGTTTATCTAAGAAATAGTGCGGTCGAAGCATTTAGTGACGCGGGTGATTTAAGAATAACTACTTCCAAGGGAAATCATAAAGTTCATCTATCCGCTTATCAATTAGATGAAACTTATGCCTGTGTCTTAGACGAACTTAAATGGGACGCTAATGACGCAATGGCTTATCTTCGCTTTGTGAAGATTGCTTCTTTAGCCTCTTATAAAACCTCATTTGCAGTTAATGAAGATAATGCCTATCGAGGCATTGGTCCATGGATTGATGATCCGGTCATCACTAGTGATGGAGGTCAAAACTGTGATCCAAAAGTTAAATTTGATAACACAAAGACCAGACAAGTTTGTTTTGTCTTTTTCAGCGATTCCGACTTTGATATTGCCAGTTATGGCTTCGATATGTCTTGGAATAATAGATGGGCTGGAAGCGATAATATTGCTAATTTATTCTTAAACGAAACCAAAACCACGGTTAAAGGAACCAATAATGGTACCCCTTGGGAAAATGGTCACGACGCTTATAGCGTCAGTGGTGGTCATATCCATCAAGGAGTTAACTTTATCACCGTCGAAGGCATCTATGGTAGTGGTGAAAGCAATAAAGCAAACCCTGGCTATATGGTCCAACTTTACGGAATCAACATCGTGGAACTATAATACAACTTAAAAGTGTGGTATTAAACCACACTTTTATTCTTTAGCTAGAACGAAGTCTTTGAACTCTAAGGCCTCTTCAATGGTTTTGAAGGTCGCGAAGTAGAATTCATCACCCATCGCATTTCTAAAATCTTTGGAGTAATAATTATGTTCTTTGATATGATTACCATATCTCTGATATATTTCGTCTTGATGATGAATATAATGATATTCATTCTTAAGATTGACAGAGATGGAGATATATCGATCTTGATAGATTGAAGGATCACTATGATTGAAGACGATGACATCCGCATAGACATCATAATATGAACCATTTAATGCGAGAGATAATAAGTCAGGAGTGTTCCCTCCAGGGGAACGCATATTGACTTCGAGTCCGATGATATCTCCTTTGTGACCTAATCCTTCTTTGTCTATCTTTAATCTAAAGAATTCGATATGGAAGCATCTTTTCTTAATCCCAAAGGCTTTAACAACTCTTCTTCCTAATTGATAGAAGTCTTCAGGCATCTCAGTGTTCGCATAATAATATAAATCTTTATTGAGATTGACACTTTCCGCGATCGGGATGGGGAAGAATTCATTGAAGGCTAAGACGACATTCGATTCATCATCGCAGATTCCATCAAAGGAGATGAGATCTCCATCGATATATTCCTCGATGATGTAACTCCCTCCTTTTGGAGTGTTACAATAATTGATAAGCTCTTCGAGATTATTAATCTTATAAGTATGGGAAGCTCCGACCCCATCATCAGGTTTCGCAAAAAGGGGATAACCAACCTTGGAAGCGAATTCTTTTAATTCTTCTAAATTATTACTAAGAGTGTATCTCGCAGTCTTCACTCCTGCTTCATTGAAGTGTTCCTTCATCTTGCTCTTAAATTTAATCTTATCCATATCGGATGGTCTTTGACCATTGAGGACATTGATGTCCTCTCTTAATAAGGCATCAGAGATGAGCCAATATTCATTATTGGATTCTAAGAAGTCGATTTCCCCATATTTGGCTTTAAGATATCTCACGGTGTCTTTCATCCATTGGAGATTGCCTAAATCTTTGCAGCAGACATATTCTCTAAGATTAGCTTTAAGCTCATCATTTAAAGCCCAATATGGTTCATCTCCAATTCCGAAAACATTCACTCCACGGTCATTGAGAGACTTGATGAAGTGGGAATAGATTTTTGGGAAGTTAGGAGAGATAAAGATAAAATTCATATTGATTAAATTATATTAATCTTTCGTGACATGTAAATTATTTTATTTATCGCCTTTTATCCACATCACTAATTAATTTATCAATTTTTGTAAAAATATTTTAAAAAAGTATTATTTTGAGTATCTTTATAATGTATGAAACATTATGAATTAACCAAGCAAAAGAATATCCGCGATATCGGAGGAATGATAACTCAAGATGGAAGGCGGATTAAATATGGTCATATCTATCGCGGTCCGACTTTAAAAGTAAGAAGCGATGAAGATATAAAAATTATAAAATCTTTTAATCTAACGGATGTCATTGACTTCCGAAACCACGATGAATGTCTCACTTCTCCTGATTATTATCTCGAAGGAGTGAATTATCATATTCTTCCCTCCTTTGAGGATAAACAAGATAGAAAACTTAAAGGAGAAGATGGCAATTTATTATGGTTCATCGATGAAGGAGTCTCCGGACACGACCATCTTCTTTATACCTATGATATCCTCATCACCTCTAAACAATCCCAAAACGCCTATCGGGAATTATTTAATATCCTTCTACAAGATGATAAGAGAGTTTATTTTCATTGCTCTCAAGGAAAGGATCGAACTGGAGTGGCCGCTTATCTTATTGAAATAGGATTAGGGGTCAGTGAAAAAGAAGCGAGAGAGGATTATCTATATTCCAATTTAATGATGCAAGGAAGAGTGGAGCACCTCATTGAAAAAGTTAAAGACAAGCCTTTTTATAACGAGACTTATCAACAATCTTTAAAAGACGTCTTCGCGGTCAAAGAGGAATATCTTGATAATGCAATCAGGATGATGAATGAGCATTATGGCGGGACGCTTAATTACCTTAAAGACATATTAAAAGTGGATCTTGAGCGATTAAAAGCACTATATCTAGAATAATTATAATTTTCTTAAAAAAACGTAAAAATAACGGGTTTTTATCCAAAAATTGCAAGAAAATATGGAGATTCTACTATTGGTAGAGCTCCATTTTATTTAATAGAATTGAATTTTTGATAAGTAGATAGAGATATTTGAATATATTGGTACAATAAAACCCATGAACTCGATTAGAAATGTTATTATCATCGGCGCGGGAATCTCGGGTTTGAGCGCTGGAATATATGCTGAACAACATGGGATGCACGCGATTATTTTAGAAAAGAATCCTTCTGTCGGTG
>CAJOQN010000018.1 GCA_905236535.1 uncultured Bacilli bacterium | reverse complement strand
GGACTCGAACCTTTGACCCGCTGATTAAGAGTCAGCTGCTCTACCAACTGAGCTAATGGACCAACGCTTAATTATTATATCAAATGAGATAATTATGACAATACTTAATTTAAGCGCTTTAAGAGAAGATTATATTTTTAATATAAACTAGTTTCTGGTGAGGGTCACTGTCGCTCTAGCAGAGGTCCCTGTGCCAGTGATGCTCACAGAGAATGACCATGGGAATTCTACTCCGTTATTGAGTTTTGTACCTTTGACAAATTGATTAGAGAACGTCGAGATATTGAATTGACTGTTGTTTTTAAATAAATCGTTAGACACTATATCGAGAGTTGGTTTATAAGTTGTAGAGGTGTTATTACGAATAAGTTGAACAACATTATAGTCACTTCCAAATCCTGAAACTCTATCGTTTTCATTATCGGGGTCATCTGAATAGTAGGTGTTTGACATCGCAAGAGTAATTCCATAGTTACAAACACCACTCATATATTTATTAAATAAACGAGAGTTGGAATAGTCATTATCTCCAGGAGGATGATAATCGGTTAATCTAGCGTCGATATGCCAGATTCTTAAACCAACAGCGTTTGGTCCTTGAGGATACGTGTATGGGTATTTGTATATATAATTGGTATCAAGTTCATTTAGCCCTGTAGGCGCATATAACTCTAATAATAAATATTCATCAAACGCAGAATCATATGCGTTCCAAGTTGGAGTTAATAAGATGAGGTCGCCTGTCGAGGTAAATTCTCCAATCTCTAAAGTTGTGGAGATTGTCGGAATATATGGGTTTGCCCATCCTAAAGCCATCACGGAGAATGGGTCGTGGCCACCGACGTTGCTATCTTGCATCGAGAAGCCGCCAGCAGGAGAATAAACACCATTATAGTCATAGTAGTCAACTAAGCCGAAGACGTGTCCCATCTCGTGGATATAGGTATGAGCATCAATAGAGCAATGTGAGGTGTCACCATTCCCATATCCATAACCAGTTCTGGTTGTGGCTTTGCTAGATGAATACATAAAGTCATAGGAAGCCCAGAAGAAGACATTAGCGCAAGGAGAAGCCTTGTTTGCGTCATAAGTTTGAACCCAGAAGCAATATGCCCATAAGTTTTCATTTCCTTGGTTAAGAGCTTGGAAATCGGGGGCGCCATAAATGAGCATAACCCCATCGAGGAAACCATTGGAGTCACTATCAAAGTCACGTCTATCAACACCGACGGTATTTGTGAAATATTGATCGCTTAAGGTAGTAACCATCAAAACAGTATCGTTTTGAGTGATTTCTGCACTATTCTTATTGTAACTATACCAATCGGTCACTACGGCATTTAAGGTCATCGCTCCGTGTGATTCAGTTTCATAGAAGGATTTAACACTGTGCCATCCAGTACTCGAAGTGCTGCCTAAATAAGCAGTTTCAATATCCGCTTTGACATTGCTCTTTAAAGAGGAATTGATATAGTTTCCACTATCATTGAGCCACACTGGAATGATTAATAATCTTGGACTACCTTTGGTAGGACAGATATCAGTGTTATAGAAAGAATCTTTATTATAATTGTTATAATCATATTTAATTTCAGTCTTTGTTAAGGCGGCAGGTTCTTCGACAGTAATTTCAATTTCGTCGTTTAAAGAAGAAACCGCGCTTGACTGAGTCACTAATCTCCATGTTCCTAACTGATCTAATGGGGCATCTAAATTTTTCGAAGCATTAGAGGGGTTGTATAAATGTAACGAAAGGTTATAAATCGACAAAGAAGAGGAATTCGCGTAATAAGATTCGCTTGAATAATTGACCGTGCATTGATATCCGCTTAAATCGAGGTACTCGCCCATCGTATAAGTGGTTTTGCTCAAAGTGGAATCAATAGAAGTTGGATTTCCTGATGGCACAAATTGGGCGACTTCGATATCAAGAACAGCTTTAACCCAATTGAATTCTACGGTTAATTTATAGGTTCCAGTATTTCCAAAAGCCACATTTGTCTCGACGATTTTGTTTTGATTATTTTTCATCGTATAGCGATAACCGGTGTAGCCATCACCTTTTTGAATGGTTTGACTTGTCCCATCATCATAATGAGCGACAACTTGAAGTTGATTTGAGGTGTCAAAAATTTCATTCGTATAATATGTCGTTTTTGTATCAGTAGCATCTAAAGCCGTAATTTTAATCGGAGGGACATAGCTATCATCATCTTCGCTGGTGGTTTCTTCGCTATCATCATCTCCACCACTGATAAAATCAAAAATATTCTCAAAGAAAGAACAAGACGTTAACAAGAATAACGAACCAAGACATAAAACTAATTTGTGGATTTTTAGATTCATAGAGATTTCCTCCTATATTATTCTCTCATAAGTTTGACCTTCGCCGTTAGATTATTTTCTTCGTTAATGATTTTAACGGAGAAAGACCACCCTAATTCTTTACCATTGTTAAGGGATTCTCCATTCACAAATTGGCGATTAAAGATGGACATTGAAAAGGCTGTATTATTTGTAAATAATACTTCATTAGAAACATAATTTTCATTCTTATGGGTTTCAGCGATTTTATTTCTGATGAGTTGAAGAAGATTCATTTCCTCATATTCTATTCCTAAGGGTGAAATTCTTTTTTCACTATCGGGGTCATCCTTGTCGTAATAAGAATTGCTCATCCCAAGCATTATATTCCCAATCTTTGGATTGTTATAAAATCCATATATTCGTTGATTACGGATGTTGATCAATCGCGCATCAACATGCCATAAACGGATGCCCGCTTCTAAAAGACCGGTGGGATATTTTCCTTTATATTGATGTTTAGCGTCAAGTTCATTTAATCCTGTTGGAGTGTAAAATTCTAAAAGCAAATATTCATCAAAGGGGGAATAATTCGCATTAAATTTTGGACTTAATAATATTAAATCGTGACTATCGACGAATGGACGCAAGGTTAATTCACATCCACTTATTGGAACATATGGATTAGCCCATCCTAAAGCCATCACGGAAAATGGATCATGACCACCGACATTATTATCTTGCATGGAAAATCCGCCGGCGGGTTGATATTTTGCGGAATAATCATAATAATCATCAAGCCCTAAAAGGTGACCAAATTCATGGATATAAGTATGGGTGTCTAAATTTGTAAAGGTCGTGTCTCCTCCACCAAAAGTCGTCCCACTTCTAAGGATGGCTTTGGCCTCATCATACATAAAATCATAAGAAGCCCACATAAAAGCGTTCAAAGTAGGAGATTGAGGATTGCTGTTTCTTCCTTGAAGATAGGAAACATAAGCCCATAAATATTCATTCGTCGAAACGAAACTTTGATAATCTGGTAAACCATAGATAAAGATAACCGCGTCGAGATATCCGTCTTGATTAGAGTCATATTCTTTTGGATCATAAGCGTTTTCGCCCTCAAAAAGGCTCTTAGAGACTTCTTTGACTAAAGAATCTATATTTTCTTTAGTCAACTTTTTTCCGTTTATCTCCGTGTCAATCCATGGAGTGACACTTCCTTTAAGATTCAAAGCGGATAAACTTTCCTCTTTATAATAAGAGGAGACACTTTGCCATCCTGTTTCTTCGCTTGTCCCAAAGAAAGCTTTTTGAAGATCTTGACGGACATTCTCTTTATGGGCCTCTGAAATAATATAAGTCGAAGATTCATTAAACCATAAAGGGACCACTAAAAGTTTAACTTCCCCTTTCGTCGGGACTCCGCTGACATCAAAATAATTATATTTATTGTAATCGTTATAATCAGTTTTAAGTTCTGTCACCTCAGTGTTACTACCAATGCGACTCTTGCCAAACAATAATTCAAAAAGTGTTCCATCACATGAGGTACACACCAAGGACACAAAGATTGATAATAAAGCGAATTTAAAAAATCTCTTCATATGTATAGATATTATATACATATCTTATTTGAAGAAAAACAAAAAAGCACACCGAAGTGTGCTTGATTGTGTAATAATCCGAAACTATTTAATGATTTCGTTAACTGTACCGGCACCAACAGTTCTACCACCTTCACGGATGGAGAATTTTGTACCTTTTTCAAGAGCGATTGGGTGAATTAATTCAACGGTT
>CAJOQN010000017.1 GCA_905236535.1 uncultured Bacilli bacterium | reverse complement strand
GCAACCTCAAGCATATCTGCGACAAGTTTGGCAGTTATGGGTTGGCGTGGTTTTGCTTTTCTATCTTGTCTCGCATATCCAAAATAAGGAATAATGCAGTTAATTGATTTCGCACTGGCTCTCTTACATGCATCAATGCACACGAGAAGTTCCATTAAGTTTTCAGTAACTGGTGGACAAGTTGATTGAATAATATAGATATTATCCCCTCTGAAAGATTTCTTGCTTTCAAAGAGCACTTCTCCGTCCGCAAAATGAGTTACTGTTGTTGGGAGCAATTCTGCTCCAATAGATTCGGCAATGTTGCTTGCCATTTCCTTGTTTGCTCCAAGGGAAATAAGTTTTAAACGCTTATACATATTCTTTCTCTAATTATGTGACTTCAATATGTCACACCCCCCTTTGAATAGATATTAGTGTATGATTCGTTGATTCCAATTTCTCAACGATTATTCTTTTTTCATTATATTCTTTTTCATCTTTATTTTTAAGAATAAAAAAGGAAATTTTAATCATTCAAAAGCCAAGCGATAAATCTATCTGCATTAAAATTTTTAAAAACAAAATATTTATTCCTAAGAATCGCGTAAGGAAGTTTATATGTTTAAATATTAAGCAATAACTTTGATAACGCAGTAGGCCTTATAACCACCATCGACAGTTTCCACGGTGATAATAGCTTCGCCTACGCTATTAGCGGTAACTACTCCATCGTTATCGACTGATGCAACACCGCTATTGGTGGATGACCAAATAAGTTCTTGATTTGTCGCATCAATAGGGGTGATTGTTGCGACTAAGGTGGCGCTATTTCCAACGCTCATTTCTAATTCACCTTTATCCAAACTTACTCCGGTAACCGAAATAATTTTATTAGTGACGTTAATTTCACAGGTCGCTGTTTTTCCACCATCACTTGTTGTGACGGTAATAATTGCATTACCGGCTCCAACAGCTTCAACTATACCGTTATTAACTGTAACAACGCTATCATCACTAGTATCCCAAGTAACGGTTTTATCATTAGCATCAGCTGGCAAAACAGTAGCCGTTAAAATGTATCTATCGCCCGTTTCTAAATCTAAAGATGTTTTGTTCAAAGAAACACTTTCGACATTTATTATTTGTGGTTTGTCTCTAACAACCACATTCACACTGGCGGTTTTAAATCCATCGACCGATTTTGCAGTAATAGTTGTTCTACCTTTTTTATAAGCGGTAATAACCCCATCATCAACGGTAGCAACGCTATCATCGCTGCTCGTCCAAGTAAGTTCTTTGTTAGTCGCATCTTCTGGCAAGATTATGGGTCTTAAAGCATAAGAATCGCCAACTTCGATTTCAACATTTGTCGTTTCAAATGCAACACTTTCGACATGAACAATCTTGTTAGTGGCCAGCAAATGTTCAAAATGAGTTAATTGGCCATTAATAGACACTTCACAAGTGACATTGTTATATCCAGAGACGTCGATTGTTAATTCGTTTATTGGAGCGCCTTCATATACGTATATGACTTCATTATTATCTCCATAAACGACAATAGTAACAAAATCAATATCATCTCCTTCATAATCAATATGAAATGTTAATGAATTGTTATCTTGAGAAATATCGGAAATTGCTGATGAATAAGGATCATATGAAGTCGTTAAATAATTGGTAGAACAAACAAGTTTATATGGGTCAACATCAACTTCATAGACCTTTAAATCATATACAGTGTTGGGCTCCAAATCAGTGAAAATTACTTGATCGATAAAATCAACTGGTTCCTCACGAGAATATTTATCATTAGATAAATGCATCAGGTAAGGGGTATTAGAGTCTCGATCAATTTTAAAACCTAATTCCGTACTTCTTCTTAAGAAATTCGAAACATTTGTGGGTGCGACATTAATAAAACCAGTAGAGACTCCAATAACAGCCACCACGCTAACTAATGAAACCGCAATCACAGGAATCGAAAGAGAAGCCCCTAACGATAAATTAGCGGATTTCCCTAATTCGTTGTTGTTTTCCTCTTTTTTGTTAACTTTTTTTGAAGAAGCAAAAATGTTTTCTTCTTGACCGTCTTCACCTATTTCAGCGCTTTTGAAACTTTCCTCTCCACCACGAAAGGTTTCTTGGCCTATATGAGAGATATTTGTCTCTTCGGTTTTTAATAGACCGTCTTCGTTTTCAACTTGAAAATTGTTCTTTTCTAAATCTTTCATTATTTGAGATCGTTATTAATATTTTCTAAGCCTTTAAGACCATCTTTTTGTCCAGCCACAAAATCCTTGGCAATTTGCTTTTCTTTTGTCGTGGCTTTTTCGAATTCAACAGGTTGATTGACGGTAACTTGTGGGAATGGGATGTTGATATTGTTTTCATCGAATAAGAGTTTAAATTGTCTATTTAAATCTCTTTCAACTTGGAAACGATCATCTTCTTCACAAGTGGCAAAAAATCTTAAATTAACGGATGAATCTGCTAAAGCAGAAACACCTTTGTAGAATGGGCCTTCCACCACTTTTGGAACAGAGGCTTTGATTTTTTCGAGGTTTTGCGCGATGATGGCTTCCACTCTTTCAAGTGATTCGCCATATTCAATAGACATATCAATAGAAACTAAGGATAATTTATCGGTTAAATTAACGGTGGAACGAATATCTGAGTTATTGATAACTTTGATATTACCACCAGCATCTTCGATTTGTGTATGTCTCATTCCGATTTCTTTAACCGTGCCTCTAAAGCCATCGACGACGATGATATCACCAACATTAAAGACATCTTCAAAAATGATAAATAAACCAGCGATGATATCCGCGAGTAATGGTTGAATAGCTAAGCCGACAATTAAGCCGACAATGCCAATGCCGGCTAAAATGACTGTAGTGTCAACCCCAAAGCTTGATAAGACAAAGAATACCCACACCAAGACTGCCGCGTATTTAATGACAGAAATGATAATAGTTAATAAGCCTTTGGCTTTCTTTAAAAGTGGTAAGCACAAATTTAATAAAAGCCTCAAGATATAACTAATACCGAAAATAAAGAATGAATAACTAACAATTCTAATAAAAATATTAGGATCACCAGCGTTGGAGAAAATGTTAAGGCTGCGGTAGAAAGCACTGTTGGTAGGGAACATCCATTGACCAAAGATCAATAAGATGAAATACACTAGTGTTAGTACTAAGAAAACATAGCCTAAAACCTTTTCGAAGATAGATAACTTTTTGCTTTTAAAATCGAACATAATTTGTCTCCTTTTCTATCGATTTAATTTTATTTTACTCTTCTAACATGGCCTCCAGTCAAAACAATCATCTTGATTGCTTGAATGGAAAACTCATTTGCGACAACGGACAACTTTTTATTAAGTTCGCCTCGAGCAAGGACTTTAATTTGTCCTGCTTTAGAAGAGATAAGCTTCTTTTGAATTAATGAATCCAATGTTACCACATCATTGTCATTAAAATTATTGGAAAGTGTATCAATGTTAATAATTTCTTTTTTACCTGCTTTTATTTTATAGTTAGTTTCTACTTCCACCAAAACTTTCGCCTTTTCATCAGACATTAATTCATCGGCTTTTGCCACCGTAATAGATTCATAACGTTCGACTGGCTTATTAACTTGAACCTTAAGTTCTTTAATTAAGCCTCTATTAATGAGTGGTTTATTTGGTTCATAAGGAAGATTGGAATATATT
>CAJOQN010000016.1 GCA_905236535.1 uncultured Bacilli bacterium | reverse complement strand
TTTTAAAGAAACAATGTCTTTCATTAATTATTCACCTTTGTTTTCTTCTGGTTCTGGTTGAGATTCTGGTTCTGGTTCTTGAACACGACGTTGTGGTCTAATGTTGACAAGGTTCAAAACTGCATCAACAGAAGCAAGTTCTAAGCATTCTCTAAACATACGATAGCCTTCGTTAACATAGTCTTGAAGTGGGTTCACGTTCGCGTAACTTCTTAAGAAGATACCTTCTCTAAGTCTCGCCATGGTGTCGATATGTTTAGTCCAGTTTTGGTCGATACAGTGAAGAATAATGCTTCTTTCAACTTTATCTGCTAATTCGCTAGGCCAATTCTTTTTCAAAGCCATATAACGATCAAATAAAACCAAACCTAAATCTGGTCCAATCTCTTCAACTGGAGCTTCATCATATAAATTCTTATTAATGGAATCTTTTGGTAAGAATCGAGGAGTGACATTTTGCACTAATAATTCACCACTAACAAATCCACCTGTGTCTCCGACAGGAACAGATTTTTTAGCGAGGAATAAACCAGTGGTGTTAAAGACTTCATCTACGATTTCTTCAATATTCTCACCATAGATAATCTTGTCACGTTTGTCATAGACAATTTGTCTTTGTTTGGCTAAAACATCATCATAATCAAGCAATGATTTACGAGTGTCGAAGTTTTGTCCTTCGACTCTCTTTTGAGCAGAGGTGATTACGCCAGAAATTGATTTGGCCTCTAATGCTTCATCACCGAAGTGTTTTTCAATATAATCACGGATATTATCCGCAGCAAATCTCATAAGAAGAGTGTCGTCAAAGGAAACATAGAAACGAGAATAACCTGGGTCACCTTGACGTCCACTTCTACCACGAAGTTGGTTATCAATACGACGAGATTCATGGCGTTCAGTACCTAAAACAGCAAGACCGCCTAAGGCTTTAACTTCATCATCAATCTTAATATCGGTACCACGACCCGCCATATTGGTGGCTAAAGTAATCGCGCCTTTTTTACCAGCTTGAGCAATAATTTCAGCTTCTCTAGCGTGGTTTTTAGCGTTTAAGACTTCATGTGGTAATCCATTTTCAGTTAATAAATTAGAAATTTCTTCAGAAGATTCAACAGAAACAGTACCAATTAAAATTGGTTGACCTTTAGCGTGTCTTTCTTTTACTTCTTCAACTAAGGCCGCAAGTTTTGGTCCTTTATGAGCGTAAATCTTGTCGATTGCGTCAATACGAACAACTGGTCTATTTGTAGGAATAGGAAGAACCCTCATGTTATAAATCTTACGGAATTCTTCTTCTTCGGTTTTCGCAGTACCAGTCATACCACCAATCTTTTTAAAAAGACGGAAGAAGTTTTGATATGTGATGGTCGCCATCGTAATGGTTTCAGTTTTAATTTCGACATTTTCTTTGGCTTGAACAGCTTGATGGAGACCATCGGACCATTCTCTACCAGGGAGAACACGACCGGTGTTTTGGTCAATAATTTGAACAGTATTTTCAGCATCGATTAAATAATCGACATCTCTATGCATGATGTAGTTAGCTTTCATCGCATTATGAATTCTATGAACTAAATCTGCGTATTCAGGATCATAAAGATTTTTGATGCCAAACATCCTTTCGGCTTTGGAGTTACCCTCATCAGTAAGGTGAACAGTTTTATCTTTGATATCAATAGTAAAATCTCTATCTTTCTTTAAAGTCTTGGCGAATCTATCAGCGACTGTGTATTGAGATGGAGAGGCTTTAGCGCCACCAGAAATAATAAGTGGGGTTCTAGAATCATCAATTAAAATGGAGTCAGCTTCATCGATAATACAGTAATTAAGACCACGTAAAACACGACGATTAAGTTCAGTCGCCATATTATCTCTTAAGTAGTCAAAACCTAACTCAGAGTTCGTGGTATATGTAATATCACAAAGATATGCTTCTTTCTTTTCTTGGGTGGTATTTTCTCTAAGAGAAACACCAACGGTTAAGCCTAAGAATCGATAGATTTGTCCCATCCATTCCGCGTCACGTTTAGAAAGATATTCGTTAACAGTGACAACTTCAAGACCTTTACCAGTTAGAGCGTTAAGATAAACCGCCATAGTGGCTGTTAAAGTTTTACCTTCACCGGTTTTCATCTCAGCGACATCACCAGCGTCCAATACTAAAGCACCAATAATTTGAACTTTAAATGGGAATTCACCTAAAGTTCTTCTAGCGGCTTCTCTAGCAACCGCAAAAGCTTCTACTCTGATATCATCAAGAGTCTTGCCGTGTGCTAATAAATCTTTAAAATATTCCGTCTTTCCTCTGAGCTCATCATCGGAAAGAGCTTTCATTGTATCCTCTAACGCTATAACTTTATCCGCGGTACGAGAATATTTCTTGAGCATTCTTCTATCAAAAAATCCCATAATACAACCAATCGCTTAATCGCGCCTTTCTTAATTTATAAGAATGTGCTTAAAACATTCGCTTTAATAGTTTATCAAAACGATAAACATTAGTCTAATAATTCATGAAATCTCTATGTTTGTTTACACTTAGTGTCCTCACATATAGCTTCTTTCTTTACCTTTAGACATCACTAAAACCTTAATATCTTTTGGATTGAATTGTCTTAACAAATCAATCGCGGCCTTTATTGTGGATCCTGTGGTCAATACATCATCGACAATTAAAATCTTTTTATGTTCTAAATCGATGTTTTCTTTAACCTTCATATATTTATAAATCTCCTTCCGTTTTTCCTTTTGTTGATCAGCTTGTTTTATATCCATTGTCTTAATTAAAGCATCCATCATTTCTAAACCCAAAAAGTTGAACATTGATTGCACATGATTGAAGCCTCTTTCTATATCGTGTTCGTGGTATGAAGGTATTGGCACTATAACATATCCTCTATATATCATTTTGAGTTCTTTAGAATATGGCCTTAAAAAGGTATCAAACATCTCATAATCCCCACAACCTTTATATTGATATAGGTATTTTTTTATCGTTTCATCGTATTCATAAATAGATAAACCTTTATATCCCCTTATCTTAAATGTTTCAAATTTTGGATTGAATGAATCTTGACATTTTTGGCATAAAACTCCATTATTTTGAACAAAATTATAAACATTATTATCTTGAATCTTTTTGAAGCATATCTTGCAATACCTGATTGGAAGATTGAATTTCTCTAATGCATTTTTTAATCTCGTTTGTTTCATAATCACAAATAAAAATAATTTCTCCCTTCTCTGCGCCAATTTTACGTCCAACCCTTCCACTGATTTGTATCAAGGTGCCGCTGTCATAAAGAGGATGATGGGCCTTAAAGATAAGTACTTGAAGATCTTTAACCGTAACTCCTCTCTCTAAAACAGAGGTCGTGATTAAAGTTTGAATAAGACCATTTTTGAAAGATGAAATAATCTCGTTTCTATCCGCTTTTTTAGAATGCACATTATTAACCTCTTTAATGAAGATTCTAACAAAGGAAAAAACATTTTCACACATCTCGATCGTGGGGCAAAACAAGAAAACGGGTTTTCCTTCTTTTTCAAACTTTTTTAAGTATTTAATAAGAACTAGATATTTTAAAAATGATCTTTGAATATCGATTTTAGGAACCGGAAGAAAATGGTGATGATAACGAACATCCAAATGAAGAATGTCTCTTCCTTCTTCTTTAAAGAAATTGATAATCTTGGTGGGTGGAGTAGCGCTCATTTGAATATAATGGCCCTTAATTGAATTAAAAAATAACATGTTCAAAACATCATTTTCTTTAAAAGGAAAAGCATCAGTTTCATCGAGTATTAATAAATCAAAATAATTTTTATATCGATATATTTGGTGAGTTGTTAGACATATAATGTCTCCTTTTAATTCTTCAGTGTGACCACCATAAACACTTATGACCTTTAAGGTTTGGAAAATATCTTTTAATCTTTCCTGGATTTCTATGACAACATCCTTTCTTGGGATGGCAAAGCCCACAGTTCCACCTTGTTCGACAACTGTTTTTATTAGCTCTAATGTAATTTCAGTTTTACCTGATCCACATACCGCAAAAACTAAACTATCAATTCCTTTCTTATAGTTCTCAACAAGCTTATTCGATAATTCTTTTTGCTCTGGAGATAGTTCATATTCAAGATGGATAGGTGCCATCTTCGGATACGATGGCTTGTGTTCAACTTCTTCACCACGAAAAGAGATACATCTACGGCAATAAGGTTTATCATTTAAGTAGCCAATAGAATGTATATCTTTG
>CAJOQN010000015.1 GCA_905236535.1 uncultured Bacilli bacterium | reverse complement strand
TTCTGTTACTCCTCAAGAAGCTGTCGTTCTCGCTTCTCAAATCTTAATCGCTCACTTCAATAAATTCTTAGGTCTTGTCGAAGATACCAAAGATATCAACATTGAAAAGGATCCAGAAGTGGTCGAAGAAGCGAAATTTGAGAACACAGAAGTGGAAAACCTCGAACTCTCTTGCCGTTCTTATAACTGCCTTAAGAGAGCGGGTATCACCACCATTCTTGAATTAACAAAGATGACTGAAGAAGAAATGATGAAAATCAAAAACCTTGGTAAGAAATCCCTTAAAGAAATTAAGGATAAACTTCTTGCGATGGGTCTCTCCTTCAGAGAATATGAATAAAGGAGGCTTAAATCATGCCAGCACAAGGTCGTAAAAATGTCCATGGTAAGACCGGCGTCCGTTTTAAAGCCGCTTATACCAAATCCAAATATGAAAACATGCTCCGTAACGTCGTTACCGACTTAATCCTTCGTGGTTCTGTCAAGGTTACCAAAGCTACTTCCGTCGATGTCGTCAAGGAAGCCGCTAGGCTCGTGACCTTAACCAAAAAGGAAGACGTTATGAACGCTAAAAGAGCCGCCGCTGCCTATGTTAGAAATGTTTCTAACGATCAAGGCGTTAAAGCTCTCGATGTCTTATTCAATGAAATCGGTCCTAAAATGAAAGATCGTCAAGGTGGTTACACCCGTACCCTCCGTCTTGAAAATAGACGTGGTGACAACGCTCCTGTCGTCTTAGTGGCCTGGGTTGACTAATCCATCTATTAAGAAAATTCCTCTTATCATTTGATAGGAGGTTTTTTATAATTTATTTAGATGATATGGAACAAATAGTTTACACATGGAAGACGTCATCATCTTTTGAACCAATTTCAGGAGTATGCACAAACTCATCTTTAACAAATCAGGTATCCTCTCTTGGCCCTTTTGATGTTGGGAACAAAACCAAATATTTTATTTGAACAATTTGGGTCTTCATCGTGGAGATTATTTAGTGTCTGCTACAATAGCTTTTCAATCTACGTTTGGAGATACTACTTACCATGTTTTAAAGGCGACTGATATCAACGGAAACCTCCTTGATTATTCATCAAATAATGGGCAATTACGATATTATGAGATAGATGTTACAAAATTATTTACGATTGCTACAAATCTTCCAAGAGTGGTGACTATTAAATGTGAGGGAGTTTCTTCATTGGAATTGTTTGGCAAAGGAAACAATTTGCTTTCGAATAGATTTGCTCCTTGCTTAATCGTTAAATGCATTTTCGCCTTTACATCTATCAACGATTGCGAACTTTTTCAAAAATGCTTACTTTAAATTTGCTTTCTTCTTTAATTGGATCCTATTCCAATGGTGTTGTGGATGCCACAGACCTTCATTCTTATATTGCCAATAAGTGGAGCGATTTAACTGGGTTATGATAAAAAAGAAAACTTATTTTAAAACATCAATCTCTTCCGTTATTTTTCAAACATTATTAACAATAGGTATGGTCTTATATGTAATCTTTTTTGTAATCTTATTAAACTCTATTTTATACAGCGATAATGTTGGAAAAATAGATTTTGCTGCTTATTTAGTAATGTCCATTCTTGCTATAGGATTATTACTATCTTTATACCTTGAATTAACTTTTTTAATTGGCAATATTAAAACTAATGGCAAAAGGATATACACAAAAGGAGACATTAGAATGCCGAGAGAAAAACTTCAATACCCAGAATCTGTTAATTTTGATGATATTAGTGAAATTCATATTGTAGCATTGAATAAAAGATCAAATGGAAAAAATGCATATCTTACTCGTCCAATTCCCTATTTGTTAATCAAAACAAAAAGCAACAAGACAAAACGATTTGCACTTTCTTTTATGTCAAAAAAAACAGTTTTAGTTTTAATTAATGACTTAAAAGAAAAAATAGAAATAGACATTAACATCGATAAACTCATCAAAGATTTTACTGAAGCTAGATTTTCAGTTTTTGGAAAATAATAATCTTCTACATTTTAAAATAATTGTCAAAACCCCATTATTTTTTAAAAAATTTGGAGTTTTATCTTTGGCGTTTCATATATAGTTTCATATTAAATAATTATATTTAATTGAAATATCATTATAAAAACAATACAATTTTATTGGTTAATTTTTAATTGGAGGATCCTTTAAATGGCCCATTTACAACCACACGCTGTAAAATTAATTACAGAAATCTGTGAAAGGTATAAAGATGAACCAACATCAACGATGATGATTCTTGAAGACATCCAAAAAGAATATGGTTATATTCCTCTTGAAGTTCAAGAATTAGTCTCTGATCTCACCGGCGTTCCAGTCAGTGATATTTATGGGGTTGTCACTTTCTATTCTTTC
>CAJOQN010000014.1 GCA_905236535.1 uncultured Bacilli bacterium | reverse complement strand
AATTATTAGGCTTTGTTGTTATCACCGGTGAAATCGGCATCGACAACATCGTCTGGATTGCTACCAGGTGTTCCTTGATCACCTTGGTTTGGATTGGCTTGAGCCCCCGCTTGTGACATGTAAGCCGCAGCTTGTTCAAGCTCGCGGATACGTTGTTTAAGGGTTTCAATATCGTTGTTATCAAGAGCGGTCTTAAGTTCATCTCTGAGCTTTAAGGTTTGCTCTTTTTGAGTGGCATCGATAGAATCGCCTTTTTCTTGTAAGGAAGCATCGATATCATTGATTAAAGACTCGGCTTTGTTCTTGATTTCAGTTTCTTCTTTACGTTTGGAATCCGCTTCCGCGTTTTCTTCGGCTTCTCTGACCATTCTGTCGATTTCTTCTTTGCTTAAGCCATTGGAATCACTAATAGTGATATCTTGTGATTTTTGAGTGTCTAAGTCCTTCGCGCTGACTTTCACAATACCATTGACATCGATAGAGAAGGTGACTTCAATTCGAGGTTGTCCACGTCTTGCAGGTTTGATACCTGTTAATTGGAAGTGACCAAGAAGCTTATTGTCGTGAGCCATTGGACGTTCACCTTGATAGACCATGATGTCCACTGCTGGTTGATTATCTGCAGCGGTTGAGAAGATTTGTGACTTCGTGGTTGGAATTGTGGTATTACGATTGATTAATGGAGTCATAACGCCACCTAAGGTTTCAATACCTAAAGTCAATGGAGTGACATCGAGTAAGACGACATCTTTAACATCGCCGGAGACGACACCACCTTGATAAGCTGCACCGATAGAGACCGCTTCATCTGGGTTAACTGATAAGTTTGGAGTTTTGCCAGTCATTGTTTTAACAAGTTCTTGAACGGCAGGCATACGGATAGAACCACCGATTAAGAGGACTTGATCTAAGTCACCAGAGGTGAGTTTCGCATCGGCTAAAGCGCGTCTAACAGGTTCTTCACATCTCTTTAAGAGATGTCTAGTCATATCTTGGAACTTCGCTCTGCTAAGAGTGGTTTCAAAGTTGACTGGTCCGTTAGCATTCATGCCAAGGAATGGTAAGGAGATAACGGTTTGAAGTGAACTTGATAATTCAATCTTTGCTTTTTCGGCCGCTTCTTTAACACGGGCGAGCGCGGCTTTGTCAATAATATCAAGGCCAGATTCAATCTTAATTTGCGCTTTAATCCAATCAGCGAGGACATTATCCCAGTCATCACCACCTAAGTGGTTATCGCCAGCGGTTGAGACAACTTCGAAGGTTCCATCCCCGATATCAAGGATCGAGACGTCGAATGTTCCACCACCTAAATCGAAGACCAAGATTCTTTCACTCTTTTGAGTGTCAAGACCATAAGCTAAAGCGGCAGCGGTTGGTTCGTTGATGATACGAACGACATCTAAGCCAGCGATTTGACCAGCATCTTTCGTGGCTTGTCTTTGAGCATCGTTGAAGTAAGCAGGAACCGTGATAACCGCCTTTTCAACCTTGTGTCCTAAAGCATCTTCGGCATATTTCTTCATGTAAGTGAGAACTTTTGCGGAGATTTCTTGTGGGGTGAAGTCTTTATTTACACATTTAATGTGTACTTTTTCGCTTGAGCCCATTTTTCTCTTAATTGAAGAGACGGTGTCAGGATTGGTGACCGCTTGTCTTTTAGCGGCGTTACCAACGATTTCTTCCCCATTACTTTTAAAGGCAACGACGGATGGGGTGGTCACGGTGCCTTCTGGATTTGGAATAACTTTGACAGTGCCATCGGCTTGTAAATAAGATACGACGGAATTGGTTGTCCCTAAGTCAATACCAAGAATTGTTTCTTTTGCCATAATTTAATTCCTCCTAAACATTATTCTTTGGTTGATTCATCATTGTTTTCTTTTTTCTTGGTGACGGTCACTTCCGCTGGGCGGATGAGACGGTCATGGAGTTTGTATCCTTTGCGGGATACTTTTAAGATGATATTTTCATCACCTTCGCTTTCTTCAGAAGCAATTGCTTCCATGAAGGCGGGATTGAATTTGTCTCCAATCTTTGGAGAGATTTCACTTACTCCTTCTTCCTCAAGAGCAGAGACTAGATTCTTATATATATAAGAGAATCCCATCACATAGTTAGCAACTTCTGGATTAGAAGGTGAACTTGATAAGGCCATATGGAAGCTATCGAGAACATTGAGAAGTGATTCGACGAATCCACTGGCGCGGTATCTAATCGCTTCTTGATGATCTTTTTCCAAGGACTTACGAAGATTTTGAGTGTCAGCGTAAGCGCGATAATATTCATTTTTCCAATGATCGATATCCGCCTTTAATTTGTTAATCTCTTC
Organism: uncultured Bacilli bacterium; assembly: GCA_905236535.1. Classification (GTDB taxonomy): domain Bacteria; phylum Bacillota_I; class Bacilli_A; order RFN20; family CAG-826; genus RGIG3315. The sequence continues at coordinate 3,371 of CAJOQN010000014.1, read as the reverse complement.
ATCTTTTTTCTCAAGTTTCATCTTGAAGTCTTTTTTGCTATTTCCTTCTTGAGGAATAACACTTTCTTTTTCTTTCACTATGCTTTACCTCCTTTGCCCGCATCATTGAAGTATTCAGATAAGGAATCTGCAATATATTCAAGGGCGGAAAGAACTTTATCATAATCCATTCTTGTCGGTCCGATAAGCGCGATTGTGGAAGCGTTATCTTCATCCCCAATCTTAATCTTTGCGGAAATGACAGAGACATCTGGATTATCTTCTATTTCGCCGATACGAACATTAATGTTCGATTCATCATCAATATCCTTGAATATCGAAGCGTCACTCATGAGTTTGAAGACTCGATGGAGCTTATCGACATCATTTTTAAACTCTGGTTGATTGAAGAGCTCATCTCTTCCATATAACGAGAGTCTATCGCTTGCGAATTTAAGGAAGGTTCTTAGAATCGCTTGATAGATGACATCGTGATTTAAGATGTAATCTCCGAGCACCGGTCTAATGGACTCCATCTTATCGACAAGTTCACTTACTGGAGTGCCCACGAGTCGATCATTTAATAACTTCACGCAGGAGACGATATCATCAGGATTGACTTCACTATCGACGATGAAGGTTTTGTTTTCGACATAACCACTGTCGGTAACGAAGATTGCGGTTAAAGTTTTATCGGAGACTTTGATTAATTGAATAGAGGCTAATCTTTCAATTTTTTCATCTGGCCCTAAGAAGACGCTGACGAGTGAAGTCATGTGAGATAAAATCTCACAAGAAGCTTTGATGGTCTCTTCGATTGATTGACTCTTTTGATTGAGAATTTCTTGAAGAGAATATTTAAGAGCTTCATCCACTCCTTGTTCTCTAAGGTGCTCGCAGTAATAACGATAACCTTTAGAAGAAGGAACGCGCCCACTTGAGGAGTGAGTCTTTTCGATATATCCTTGTTGTTCGAGTTCGAACATTTCATTTCTGATCGTCGCACTGCTATAAGGGAGATGATATGTTTCGATTAATGTTTTAGAACCAACTGGCTCAGCATTCTTAATGAAATACTCAACGATATACTTGAGTATAGTGTCGCTTCTATTAAGTTTCATATGACCTCCTTTTTAGCACTCACTACTTCCAAGTGCTAATTCTATTCTACCCATTTTTTTAGCACTGTCAACACCTGAGTGCTAATTTTTCATCAAAAATAAAAACGGATAAAAATCCGCCTCTAAATAATATATGGAACACGCCTCTAATATATGAATGAAACAATTATTTGATAATGATTTCAAAATCATCAAGAATGCATAAATGATTCTGTTTTATATCGTATGTGACCATAGTTATATAGTAAGTTCCCTTTTCTAAAGATTGGGGGTTGAATATCTTGATGGTATCAACATAAGAAAAACAATAATCGTATTTATCAAAAGAATATTTTGCCACTGTATTATTTAGAATAAAATCTGTAAAAACGGGCCTCCATATATTTTGGTTGATGTTTGATACAAACGAATCAATTTCAATCTCATCCAAGAAAATAGCGTTTCCGTATGTTGATCTTCCAGAAATCTTGTTGTCGTTTAACATGCAACTAGCCTTCCTTTTAGATGGAAAATATATTTCAGTTTTATTTTCCACTCTAACCAAAAAGGAATCATTGTATGAAATGTTGTTTGAAGCCATATATTTTGATGAACCAATCAGTGATAAAAAGAGAATTAATAACGAACCTGCAATAATATTCTTTTTATATGTTCCTTTTTTTATGTATGAAAAAATGCCAAAGAAAACCGATGCAAGAGGTAAAAAGACGAATATATAACTAATCCATGTATATTCTAAGATACCAGGAATGCCAAACATCATTACATCACCAAAATATAAAGTTGCTAACGACAACGGCAAACTGAATAATGCTAAAAAGAATAATAACAAACTTATTTCTTTATTAATTCTTCTGGATACATCTACTTTCTTTATGAAAATTGATTCATTCTTTTGAAAAGTTGGTGACAGATATGTGACAAATTCAGGGGTTTTAGGCAATAATAGTAGTCTATTTTTGTTCTGAAAAATGATAGAGTGCTTCATTATGAAAATGTTTTGTATGGTTTCAGGAAAAAAAGAAATTAAAATACAACTTTTTTCACCTTTCACATAAAACAGTTGATTGTTATCAAATATTAATGAAATAAATTGTTTATCTTTATTTGAGTATATATAAGTTCTTAATAACCATCTCTTTGATTTAGAGTATCTTATAAGTAAAACTATTAAAACGAGTGCAAAAAACAAAACAGCAAAAATAGAACAAACAATAAGAATGTAAAAAGCTTTTTTTGTTACGGAAATAATACTCAATAAAGCATAAAGAAGAAAAAAAAATCAAAAGAAATATGAAGGCAAAACGAAAGGGAAAAACAGCACATTCAAATGCCATTTTTCTAATAATCTTTTTGTTACAGCATGCAAAGAATTCTTTTCTCATAACGAACAAAGTAACGCCTCGATTAAAACAGCAGAGGAACTAACAATATCACCAAAAAACCTTATATGTGTCTTGATCATATAAATTTTGATATAAACGATATTCACTATTGATGTATCGAATAATCATTCCACTTCCAGAGGTATCGTAATATGTATCACTTGAATGTTCTGCGAGAGCGAATTTTCTATTGTTGAGACTTGAATCGGTAAGAATGATATCGCTATTATCAAAAGCGATAGATTCTAAGATATTAAGTCTCCATCCTTTAGGGAAAAATAAGAAAGCATTATCGATGTAATAGGAATTATATTTAAACGAAAGATTATATGGCAAAAGATTAGGGAATAATCCATTGTTTAGATATAAAAGTGAATTAGCAATATTGATAGAATACGATAATTCTTCATTTAACGAACCTTCAATATATTTTTGTTTGGAGATAGCTTCTGAGGCGGGGATATATTCTATTTGGAGATAAGGGGCTAGATTGTTGGTAAAAGTATTAGTTCCTCTTCCATAAATAAAAAGAGAGGAGTTTAAATTTGTGCATTTAATCCCAACGACGTTTGGATAATCGTTGTTATATAAGATAGAAGTAACATCAAGTTCAAAAGTCCCAATCCCTTGTTCATTAGAAGAATATTCAAAAGGAATGGTTCCGTTTGGGGTTTTAGCAGCAATGGTAAAAGGCTCTCCTGTTGTATTGAGGGTTTTAACCACGAATTTAATAGAAGTGATGGCATCGCCTTTATTAATAGGAATCGTATTAAATCTAAAATAAATAAAGCCACCTGAGATATCAAAGGTGGCAGAAGATAAACTTAGTTCATGACTTAAAGAAGCATTATCATAAATATTCAAAACAGGGTTGAAAGATGAGCTT
>CAJOQN010000013.1 GCA_905236535.1 uncultured Bacilli bacterium | reverse complement strand
ACCACGGACCTTTTGAACCTTATCGTAATCGATTTCAGGGAAGATTAATTGTTCTTTGACACCTAAGGTGTAGTTTCCACGGCCATCGAAGGCGTTACGGGAGACACCACGGAAGTCACGAACACGTGGAAGAGAAATGGAGATGAGTTTATCTAAGAATTCATACATTCTTTGACCACGAAGGGTAACTTTACATCCGATTTCTTGACCTTCTCTGAGTTTGAAGGCGGCGACAGATTTCTTCGCTTTGGTAATAATTGGCTTTTGACCAGTGATGGTCGCGAGTTCACTGACGGCTTCTTCAAGTCTCTTCGCATCTTGGAGAGCGTCTCCAACACCTAAGTTGATGACGACCTTGTTGATGGATGGGATTTGCATCACGGATTCATATTTGAATTCATCCATTAATGCTGGTTTAACTTCGTTAAGATATTTTTCTCTTAAACGATTGAATTGAGCCTTTGGAAGAGGTTTGGCTTCCTTTTTCGCCGGAGCTTTCTTTTCCGCTTTTGGAGCTTCCTTCACTTCAGCCTTTGGAGCCTTTTTAACTTCTTCGGCTTTTGGTTCAGGTTTTTTCTCAGCCTTAGGAGCTTCTTCTTTCTTTTCTTCTTTGGCTGGCTCTTCGGCTTTTTCTTCCTTTTCGGCTTTCTTAGCAGAAGCTTTCTTTTCTTCTTTGACAGATTCGGCCTTTTTGGCTTCTTCAGCTTTTTGAATTTCTTCTTCTCTAGCTAATTCGTCTTCCTCTTCTTCACTCTTCTTTAACCATTCACTGAAAGTGCTAGGATCTTGAGTACGACTATTATAGACTTCGATGATACGGCCCTTATTTGGACCATGGGAAGCATGATATTTGAGAAGAGCGTCTTGGTTTTCAGCGAGTTGTTCGCAGAAAACGCTGGCTTCATCACGACTATCAAAGAGTTTAATAACTTTAGTGGAGCCTTCGATTTTAATGGTCCATTTGTCGTCTTTGGCACGTTTTGTGACGTGGTAGACTTTCATTGGTTTACTTTTTTCTGCCATTAGTCCATTCCTCCATTAAAGTTTTTCGCCGCTTTTCTTTGCGTAGCGGACTTTATTACCTTTGACCATCTTATAGCCCACTCTAGTGGCCTTTTTGGTCTTAGGATCAACAATCGCGACATTGCTAGCATCGATTGGAGCGTAGACTTCAACGACACTACCTTCTGGGTTTTGTTGAGTTGGTTTTCTGTTTTTCTTACGGACGTTAACGTTTTCAACGACCACTCTGTTGAGTTTTGGATAGACCTTTTGAATGGTGCCGGTCTTTCCCTTATCGTTTCCAGCGATGACGATGACTTTATCACCTACATGTAATTTCATTGTCATAACCTCCTTATAAGACTTCAGGTGCTAAGGAGACAATCTTCATGAATCCTTCACCTTTTTCTCTTAATTCACGGGCCACAGGACCGAAGACACGGGTACCGATTGGGGTGCCATCTTCGTTGATGATGACCACGGCGTTATCGTCGAAGGCGATTGTGGAACCATTGCTTCTTTGAATAGCTTTCTTAGTTCTCACGATGACACATCTAACGATATCACCTTTTTTGACTTTACCGCCTGGCACTGCATCTTTGACAGCGCATAAGACGATATCGCCGATGGAAGAAGATTTACGATAGCTTCCTCCATATAAGCGGAAGGCGCGAACACGACGTGCACCACTGTTATCGGCAACGACGAGGTTGGTTTCAGTTTGAATCATAAACTATTCGGCCTCCTTTTCTTCTTTATTTTCTTCGATGACTTCTTCAACGGCTTCCTCTTCCTTGACGACGACATCTTCGACGGCTTTCTTATCGATAGAGACGAGTCTGAAGCGTTTGGTCGCACTTAATGGACGAGTTTCCATGATGGTGACGGTATCACCAACTTTGGCTTCGTTGTTTTCATCGTGCGCGTAATACTTTTTAGAATATTTCACGCGTTTTCCATATTTAGGATGTCTTTTATGTGTTTCAACAAGGACGACGATGGTCTTGGCATTCTTATCGGAAACAACTACACCTTGAATAGCACGGCGAGCCGCAACTTTTCTTTCCATGATCATTTTCCTCCTTATTTACTAGCATTCTTTCTTTCGCTTAAGACCATAAGGACTCTCGCGATATCTTTTCTCACAAAGCGAACTTCTTCACCATGTTCGAGGGCTCCAACAGCTTTCTTTCTGCGGAGCTCAAATAATTGTTCTCTAAGAGAATAAAGTTTTTCATTTAATTCGTCATTGGACATTTCTCTGACTTCGTTAATTTTCATAAATCATTATTCTCCTTTCTTGATGACGCGGCACTTGATTGGGAGCTTGTAGGCTGCTAAGCGAAGAGCTTCCATGGCCATTTCTTCAGGAACACCACCGATTTCAAACATCACGCGGCCTTCCTTGACAACGGCGACCCAAGACTCTGGTGTACCTTTACCAGAACCCATACGGGTGCCAGCGGCTTTTTGTGTTTTAGCAAGATGCGGGAAGATACGGACGTACACTTGTCCACCTCTTTTGGTATAACGTGAGAGAACGACACGAGCGGCTTCAATTTGTCTGGCGGTAATCCAATTACCTTCACAGGCTTGTAAGCCATATTTTCCAAAGGCGATGGTTGCACCGGCTTTGGTATGTCCTTCATATTTAATAATATGTGGACGACGGTATTTCACTCTTTTTGGTTGTAACATGGTTATTATTCTCCTTTCTTAGTAGGACGAACTTCACCACGGCAGATCCACACTTTAACACCTAAGCGACCATATTGAGTGGAGGCTGTGGTGCAAGCGTAGTCGATATCACTACGTAAGGTATGAAGAGGAATAATTCCTTCTTTATAACCTTCGCTTCTCGCGATATCCGCGCCACCGAGACGACCAGAGATGACAGTACGGCATCCCTTCGCGCCCGCTTTTCTAACGGTTTGAATAGCTTTCTTTTGAACAGTTCTAAAAGACGCTCTTTCTTCTAATTGTTTGGCAATTCTTTCGGCAACAATCTTGGCATCAAAGTCAGGATTTTCGACTTGGACGATGTCAAGTTTGACAACGTCAGTCTTGCCGACGAATTTTTGTAAGTCCTTTTTGAGGGCTTCACTATTTTTACCTTCTTGACCGATGGCGACACCGACTAAGACGACAAAGCAACTGATGGTCACTGTGTAACCTTTATCGGTTTTCACTCTTTCGATTTCGACGTGAGATAAGGAAGCTTTCTTAAGGGCTGTTTCGAGATAGTTACGGATTTTAATATCTTGGTTTAAGAAGACATGGAAATCTTTTTTATCCGCGTACCAACGCGAATTCCAAGAACGGTAGATTCCGACTCTCATTCCAACTGGATTAACTTTTTGACCCATGAATTATTCTCCTTTCTATCTCATTTTGACCACAACGGTAATGTGGCTATTTCTCTTGACAAGACCAGAGGCAGAGCCTTTGGCTCTTGGAAGATAACGCTTCATTCTAAGACCATCGTTGGCATAGATTTCCGCGACATATAATTTGTCTTCGTCCATCCCGAAGTTGTTGGTGGCATTGGCCGCCGCGGACTTGAGGACTTTCATGACTGGTTCACTCGCCGCTTTGTTGAGGTTTTCTAAGATTCCTAAGGCGACTTTGACATCTTTACCTCTAATGAGGTCGATGACGAGTCTAGCTTTGCGTGGAGTGACTCTCACATTGAGAGCAGTAGCTTTAGCTTCGGTTGGCATAACCTTAGCAGGTTTTGTCTCTTTTGGAGCTTTTTCAGCTTTCTTCGTGGCTCTCTTAGCTTTAGGAGCTTCTTCAGTTTTGACTTCTTCTTTGAGTTCTTCTTTAACTTTCTTAGTAGCCATGATGAACCTCCTTATTTCTTCGCTGCTTTGTCGGCAGCGTTGTTTCCACTATGACCAGTGTATTTTCTCGTTGGAGAGAATTCACCGAGCTTGTGGCCGACCATATCTTCAGTAACATAGACAGAGATATGTTCTTTTCCGTTATAAACAGCGAAAGTGTGTCCGACGAAGTCTGGATAGATGGTGGATCTACGAGACCAGGTCTTAATGATTTCTTTTTTGTTATCAGCGTTTAATTTTTCGACTTTCTTCATTAATGAAGCATCGACGAAGGCGCCTTTTTTCAAACTTCTTGCCATAAATCATTTTCTCCTTTCACTATTTACGTCTACGTACGATTAATTTCGTACTAGCTTTCTTTGTTTTTCTTGTCTTGACACCAAGAGCACGTTTACCCCATGGGGTACGTGGCGCGTCACGACCGACAGGACACTTACCTTCACCACCACCATGTGGGTGATCGACTGGGTTCATAACTGAACCACGGACTGTAGGTCTTGTTCCTTGCCATCTGGTTTTACCAGCTTTGCCTTTATTGATTAAGTTATAATCTTCATTTCCAACAAGACCGATGGTCGCACGGCATTCACCGAGGACGAGTCTGACTTCACCGGAAGCAAGACGAAGGATGACATATTTTCCTTCGGAACCGAGGACTTGAGCGCTTGTTCCAGCGGAACGGCACATTTGTCCACCCTTGCCAGGTTTGAGTTCGATGTTGTGGATGAAGGTACCATCAGGAATGTTCTTTAATTTGAGAGCATTACCGACGATGATATCAGTAGCTTCACCAGAGATAACTTTATCTCCGACTTTGATGTCTTTTGGGGCGAGAATATATCTCTTCTCGCCATCAGCGTACGCGAGTAAGCAAATTCTGGCGTTTCTGTTTGGATCATACTCGATGGTTTTGACAGTAGCTGGGACATCATCCTTATTACGTTTGAAGTCAATAATACGATATTTACGTTTATTGCCTCCACCGATGTGGCGGCAGGTAATTTTACCTTCGTTGTTTCTACCACCGGTGCGTTTAAGTGAAACTAATAGGCTTTTCTCAGGAGTGCTTGTCGTAACTTCTTCAAATGTCGAGTTGGTCATCGCTCTACGGCTAGGAGTCGTAGGGTTGTACTTTCTAATTGGCATTTTGTTTTTCCTCCTATAATACGGGAATTAATAGTTGCTTTCTATTATTCCTTGAAGAGGTCGATGGCTTCGCCTTCTTTGACGGTGACAACGGCCTTCTTATAACCAGAGATATGACCTTGATAACGTGTGCCTCTGGTTGTGCTCTTACCGTGGACGTTGCTAATAGCAACATCTTTAACTTCGACTTGGAAGATTTTCTCGAAAGCGAGTTTGACTTCGGTCTTGTTGGTGGTTGGTAAGACTTTTAATGTGACTTTATTCTCGTTTTGCATGAGGGCCATCGACTTTTCAGTGATGACTGGTTCAATGATAACGGAGAAGTCTTTTTGTGTTGGTTTGGAGAAGCGCTTTGTGGCTTCAGCTTGTTTTTTCTTTGCCATAACTATTTAAGTGCCTCCTCAATACTCTTCACTGCTTTTTCGGTGATGACTAAGTAGTCGGTGTTCATCAAGTCATAGACGGAGACATTTGTGGTGTCGACGAGTTTGACATAACCAACATTTCTACTAGCTAAGCACACATTGTCTTCATATTCATCGACGACGACAAGGGCTTTTCCAAACACTTGAATCGCATCTAAGAATTTAATGAAGGATGCAGTTTTGCCTTCCGCGAGTGTTAATTCATTAACGACTTTAAGACCTTCTTGGGCTTTAAGGGTTAAAGCACTCTTAACGGCTAAGCGATGTTCCTTTTTGTTTTGGCTTAAGGTGAAGTTTTGGGTTCCAACTGGACCAAACACTGTTCCACCACCAACCCAGACTGGAGATCTGGATGAACCGGCACGGGCTCTGCCTGTACCTTTTTGACGGAATGGTTTCTTTCCGCCACCGCTGACTTCATGTCTAACTTTTGTCTTGGCAGTCGCTTGACGTTTGTTAGCTTGTTCGACTTGAACGGCATCAAACATCACTTGCTTGTTGACTTCGACATTCCAGATAGAAGGATTAAGTTTTAATGAAGCGACTTTTTCACCAGTCATGCTTAAGACATCGACTGATAAGGTATTTGCTTTACTCATAATCTTTTCTCCTTTCATCTAATTATTCAGCAGCTTCTGGAGCAGCTTCTTCCACTGCTTCTTGCTTTGGGGTGCGATCGATTAATGGTTTAACAACTTCTTTTTGACCGAGTTGTGTTTTAATCGCACTTCTGATGACGACGAGACTCTTCTTGGCACCTGGGACACCACCTCTAATAAGGATAGCGTTCTTTTCAGGATAAACGGCGACGACTAAGAGGTTTAAGATTGTGCTGGATTCATTTCCATAATGACCTGACATGTGTTTGCCTGGCATAACACCATGGTTATAACGACCTTGGTTGGCGAATGAACCTTGTCCTCTGTGATAGCCTGAACCATGTCCCTTTGGACCGATGGACATATTCCATCTCTTAATGGTTCCACTATAACCGTGACCCTTGCTGGTACCGACGACATCAACGACATCACCGGCTTGGAACATATCAACGGTAACTTGATCACCGACTTTGTAGTTGGTCATCTCATCGCCTTTGAGTTCACGATAGTTGTAATAAACTGGAGTTCCAGCTTTCTTGGCGTGACCCTTTTCGCATTTGTTAGCGCGACTTTCTTTCTTTTCATCAAGACCGACTTGGATGGCGTTATATCCATCAGTCTCAACTGTTTTGACTTGGGTAACGACATTTGGTAAGACTTCGATAACGGTAACTGGATACATTGTTCCATCTTCAGCGAAGACTTCAGTCATGCCCATTTTACGACCTAAAATTTGCTTCATATCGTCTTACCTCCTTAGAATTTGATATCGATGTCAACACCACTTGGGAGATCGAGGTTTCTGAGAGCTTCGACTGTTCCTTTGGTCGGATTGTTAATATCGATAATGCGTTTGTGTGTTCTGATTTCGAATTGTTCACGAGAGTCTTTATACTTATGAACGGCTCTTAAAATCGTATAAACTTGCTTTTCCGTAGGGAGCGGAATTGGACCCACAACGGAGGCCCCTGTGTTCTTCGCAGCCTTAATGATGCGTTGCGCACTTTCTTCTAAGTTAGCGGCATCATAAGCTTTTAAGCGAACCCTAATCTTGGTTGATTTTGCCATGAATTTTCCTCCTAATATCACTTTCAGGCTTTGCTCTATAACGCTCAACACGAATTCCCTGACAACACCTTCATGACAACGCCTGTGGGTGTATCAGCAACCTCGTGCATCACTGCGCGAAAGCAACCTTACAAACTATACTCTATACGCATATATGTGTCAATAATAAATTTGAAAAAAATAAAAAAATATTTAAAAAAGAGAATCTCGTGATCCTCGTTTTTCCCTTAAATTGTGATTTTTACCCCTAAATTTTTGAAAATTACGACATTTTAAAACTAATATTTTTTAAAATCTTTAATGTAGAAATATGTTTTATCGCAATGAAGAAAATACCAGCAATAAGCATTTTTAATGTTAAAATAATCGTTTTCTGTTTCGTAAAAATTTTGTCCAATTTGCAAATTAGTTGTGTTTATAACAAGATTGAAGTTTTTGTAAAACCCAGATGAATGATAATAATAAATATTGTGCAAATCAAACAAAACAGCAACATCCCCTTCATTTAAACTATAATATTGTGCAAATGAATTATTTGTTAAATTGTAACCAAAAACAACAGTTTCTGCAAAACTACATATGCAATTATAACCGCCAATATGGGCTATACATTTTTCATTATGGGCATCATTTTTAATCGCGAAAAGTAAAACATCTTCTTCCCTATAAAGATTTGAATAAAAACGCGGATTATCAAAAGGGATTAAAATAGATGCTTTGTTTTCATTAAGGATTACATTATTACCATCTATAACAAAATTTAATAATCCATCACTTGAAGGATAAAAAAGAGACGTTGCAAAATTGTAATTGCGATAACCATAAACAACATCTGGATCCAAATAAGAAATCTCTCCTCTACTACCTATGTAAAACGTGGCACCTTGAAATTGACAATAAGAATTAATGACGTGTTTTTCTGAATTAATAGTCAATTCTCCGGTTTTTAAATCAAGAATGCGGAAATTGTTACAAGATGGGTAATCAGTTACATCTATTATAATATCATTATAAACAACAAAGTTCATAAAACCCTCTTGATGAATGATATCTATAATGGAAAGTGAGGAATCTAATACAAAGACGGATGAAAGAGAGCTAACGCAAAGATAATCATCATATGGTTGCAAACAATAGATACTTGCTTGTTTGTTATTTTCTTTTATCGAAATCTCTTTAAATAATCCATTAGTTATTTCACACAAACGATACCCTGCAACACAATATTGTTTTTCATTAAAAAAGGTTAAATATGATGGTTGTTCAACAATACAAGGTTTGTGATATGGACCATATTTTCCCCATCCAATCATAAGGAAAGTATCAAAAAAAGCAAATGTTCCAATTAAAGCAAAAATAACTATAATACAGCTTAAAAAAATAGAACAAAATTTATTATTAATAATTTTTTTTACTTTTTTATCCCTATTTGTCATACAATAATCCAATTATTCATTATCCAAGAAAAGAAGCCGTGTTTTACATCATCAGAATTAAGATATATAGAAGCAGATGTGGTATTATTTCTAAAAAACCCAAAATAATATGCTATTTTATGCCAAGCCCACTCGTTTAATACTTTCTGGACATTTAAAGCGACATAACCCTTTATTTGAATAAGATAGTTTAAAAATTCTTTAATTTCGCCTTTAGTGAATAATGAAGAATTATAAATAATCAATTCGGTAGTAGGACTGTTCTTGTTGTCACCAATTGAATAATAGATAACCTTTCCATCTTGAAGTGGATATTCTTTTGCTCCGGCTGGTATTTCATCTTGAATAATAATTTGTGTGTCAGATTTCATTGTTACAAGAAACACAACAGTGAATATTACAAAAAGAACAACAAGAACCCATTCAGCAAAATGTCCACTCTCATCCCTATACATTACCGGATTATTATGGCAATACGCAAATAAATTTACTCCACCAATCTCAGTGTTATTTAAATAATCCAAAGAATCAGCATTAAGCCATCTACACCAGTTAGGTTTATAATACCGCGATTGGCAATAATATAATCCGGTTTCTTGATCAAAATAATAGCTTCTATATCTAAATGGGTTAATGTCACCTATATTTGCACTGGTAAGATTATGAACTGTTGTGTTCCCATAGGCATCATAATCATAGGTGGCAACTAAAGTCCCGTCCGTTTTATAAATGTGAGTGATATCTCCGAAGATGTTTTTCCTAAATAGATAAGAATCATTGTCATAATTAAAACCAATTATTCCATTTAATCCATAAAAATAAGATAAATAATGGTTTAAGTTTGATGCAGTAATCTTTTCACCAATTATCCTATTATTATCTAAGGCATATTTATGAGTTGTGGTCACATTCCCAACAGTAACACTTTTTTGTGTTCTTATTCCATTATGATCATAGGCGAAAACAACTGAATAACTTGAATTGGAATATGAATTTAATAATCTTCCTCTAATCCAAGTCAAAGTATCGTTTCCAATAGTGATTGGATTTAAATAATTATCATATGTCACATAAAAATCATTATTTGGATCATCGAAGAAAGTTAATTCATCTTTATATGTTGAATCGTAACCAAATAGGTTTCTACAAGAAACCACTTCGTTATCTCCAACATTTGTAACATCATAAATCCCAAGGATATTTCCATAATTGTCATAGGTATATCTAGTCGCGCTATTTGTTAAAACATTTTTCTCTTCGGTTAACCTATTTAGTCTATCGTAGGTGTATTGTGTTGAAGAAATAATAGTATTGGACTCATCTTTGACAATGTAAGTGAGAATGTTACCATTTTCATCATAAGTGAAATGGTCGTTTGCGATTGTAACTGATTGTGGATTGTTTCCAAAATAGAATGTCAAATAATATGACAATTGTTTAACTAAATCAGAAGAAACGTTGCCGTTACTAAAATAAGTTATATTTGTTTGAAGGGTTGTCGGAGTTGATGCATTTGTGTAATACACAGCATCGATTCTTAAAGGACGCTTAAAGCTATCAGTTATATATCCGTTAATAAGTGGCACTTCTTCATAGAAATGACGATTTACATTTGAAATCTTAAAGACATTTTCTGTCTTAAAGCAAGTGTTCGATGATTTATGATATGTGTATGTTTTGGTTACTTTATGACTTGCAAACTTATAATTTGCGACGTCTGAAATGATTTCTTCCTCATTAACTCTATTAAAGAAATCATAAGAAATGTTTTTTTCTAGGGTCTTATCATTACCTTCTTTTGTTAGTTCTTTTAAAATCTGCTGTTCGTCGTTATATGTATAGGTAGTAACTCTAGAAGAGAAATTATCTATGATTTTCACTAACCTTGATTTAATCGATACATAATCATCATTAATAGGATTATTTTCATTGATATTGTTTAGATTAATTGACGAATTGATAGGTAAATCAGCATAGAAGAAATATGCTTTTGCTAGAGAAGCACCATTATCATTTTGGAAATCGATTAATGAAAGGTGTTTATATTTATCATAGTCATAATGAATGATTTGATGGTTTTTAAAGATTTCAAAAGTGCCACTTGAGGTATTATCAATATAGTTTTGTCTTTCATATAAATTAGCGAAAGCTGGTGGATCAGGATTAACTGGGCCTCTAACATCGTTATCTTGACTTTCTATAACCTCAGCATTTTGGGAGTTTGAAGTAGTGTTATCAACATAATCATCAATTTCTCCTCTACTTAACTGTGAAACATTGATGGTAGATAGCAAATTATATTTATCATAACCAAAGGTGAACTTATTTAGGTTGTTGTTCATGTTGGTTAAATAATCATAACTATAAACCGATTTTGTATAAGCTTTATTCGATGAGGTAGTGACATTAACTTGAATATTGTTTAAATCTTCATATCTTGAATAACCATAGGTATAAGTCACCCCTTTTGCATCAGTGTGACTCACTAGTTGTTCAGTGGTCCCTAAATATGTATTAGATTCGGTGACTACACTGGAAGAGCCTAAATAGGAAGTTGAAGTTAATCTATGATTACTATAGACATAGTTTGTTTCAAAATATGATGAGGTATTTGGGGCGGTAATAGTTTCCTTTGTTAAATCACCGGATGAATTTATAGTGTATGTCTTGGTGATGTTATTCTTATCAGTGGTTTGAATTTCTTTCCCGTGTTCATTGTAATAAACAATTTCATTTTCAGTATTAGTAACTCCATTCAAATGATATTTAACAATAGTCTTAACATAGAAAGCATAGTTATTATCACTACTTAAATATGAAAGGGTGTGAGAATAATCGCCATTTTTTTCTTTATATTGATATTTTGCGAATAAAGAGGCAGCAGGGAGAGTGATATTGTTATTGTTCTCATCCACCCCTGAATAAAAGATCATGTTATTGCTTTTAATAAGCTTTCTTTTTTTGCTAACAAAATAATATGGAACACTAAATATCGCCGCTAATTTATTAGAAGCGACATCTTTGAAATATACTCTATCACTAGAATAGGAAAGCGATTTGATGCCTTTCCAATAAATGTAATCAATAACCAAATTAGACAAGTTAACTTCATACATCACTTGTGGGTGACTCTTTTTAGTTTTGAACAAAATAGCATTGCTAAAAACATATGTTCCTTTTGTTCCTTGAGTGGTACAAATAATATCAATTCCGTCTGCATCATTTGGATAAGTAAAAGGAATGATTCTTGTTTCACTAGAATTGAAGGCAAAGAATTCTTTTTCTATCGTGTTTATTATGACTTTATTAGAGCTCTCCATTTTGTAGATCGAAAGAGTTATTGAGACTTTTCTTTCCACAAGGTTGCCGTTGGTAGTAAAAACATTTTTTCTGTCTCCATATAGTGGGATGGAAACAGAGGCAGTACACGTGATATAAAACACATAATCAAAGCCACCAGAAATCGGTGTTGAACTAGAATTAACAAGCGTCAGTGTTTTAATCGCCGAAGAATATGATGAAAAAGTTATGGTGCCTACATCAGAAGTAAAATTGTTTTCGTCCCTATATTGATAAGTCAATAAAGGCATCAAATTATCGTGATTAAAAACAAAATCATCCATTTCATCTTCGTCTCTATATAAAAGAGGAGATGTGGTATTTGAGTCATAACTTTGGATAAAGTTTAGATTTTTATCAAATTGATAATAACTATTTAAATCTTGATGATTAGTAACTAAAGTTCTTAAGGGGAAATAATGAAAATTATAATGTTCCACTTCGTTTAAAGTATTTGATGAATCAAGTTTCCCTTTTCCAATCCTAAAAATTTGACCATCATCATAATAAATTAACTTAAGCGCATCATTTGAAATGGTTTTAACTAGGGAAACACTATAATCGCTTTCATAAACAACAGAAATCTCATGAGCGACATTGAAACTTGGAATTAATAATTCTTGTATTTTATCCAGATATGAAGTGCCTGAGATAAAAGAAATCTTATAGACAAGATAAATAGTTGTGCCTGTAAACGTTACTGTTAAATAGTGAGCACCATTTTCCGTAACATCACTAATAGTCACCACATTATTGTTATAGTCCGTAATTGTAACAGATGTTGATGTGTAGTTAATTGTAATCGCCTTGTTATATGGAAGATTGATTGAAGAGACATAATTATTTGATCCAAAGGTCTTATATGTATCTAAGTCATAAAGATTTTGATATAAACGATATACGCCTAAAAATGAGCGGATAACCATTCCACTTCCAGAAGTATCGTAATATGTATCCGTAGAATTTTCCGCGAGCTTAAATCTTCTTTCATTAAGAGAGGAATCGGTGAAAATGATATCTCCGTTATCAAAAGCGATAGATTCTAAGATATTGATTCTCCAACCCTTTGGAAAGAATAAGAATGCTTTATCAATATGATATGAATTATATGTAAACGAAAGATTATATAGGAGAAGACCTGGAAATAATCCTTTGTTTAAATATAAAAGAGAATTAGCGATATTAACCGAATAAGATAATTCATCATTTAAAGAACCATCGATGTATTTTTGATTAGCAATAGCTTCTGAAGCTGGGATGTATTCAATTACTAGACGAGGCGCTAGATTGTTAGTAAAAGCATTTGTCCCTCGTCCATAGATGAAAAAAGTACTTAATGTTGGACATCTGATGCCCACAACATTTGGGCAATCGTTGTTATATAAAACAGATGTGACATCTAATTCAAAAGTAGCCATTCCTTGTTCGTTTGATGAATATTCAAAAGGAATAGTTCCACTTGGTGTTTTAGCTTGAATGACATAAGGGTCCCCTGTTGGATTGAGTGTTTTAACCACGAATTTAATAGAAGTGATGGCATCGCCTTTATCAATAGGAATGGTGTTGAATCTAAAATAAATAAAGCCACCTGAAATATCAAAGGTGGCAGAAGATAAACTTAGTTCATGACTTAAAGAAGCATTATCATAAATATTCAAAACAGGGTTGAAAGATGAGCTT
>CAJOQN010000012.1 GCA_905236535.1 uncultured Bacilli bacterium | reverse complement strand
GTCAGAAGTATCAACAATATCGTTGATATTGGTAACTATGTCATGCTCATGACTGGTCAACCATTACATATGTATGACGCTGATAAAGTTAAAGCTCATGAATTAGTGGCAAGAGATGATATGGAACTTGATTTCATCGCCTTGGATGAAAAGAGTTATCATGTTATTCCTGGGGATATTTTAATCACCTCAAATGGACAAGCCGGATGTTTAGGTGGAGTCATGGGTTCCTTAGAAGTTTTAGTGGATGATAACACCAAAAATATCTATATCGAATCAGCTTCTTTTGATTCAGCGACGATTAGACATACCTCATCAAGACTTGGTTTAGCCAGTGAATCCTCTTCTCGCTTTGTGAAGGGCACAAATCATTTCCAAGCCAAAGAAGTCTTAGAATTCACCGCTTCATTGATCAAAGAATTATGTGACGCTAAAGAATTCTCCGAGGTGGTGGAATATCAAAAAGAAGAAAAAATCACTAAAGTGATTCCTTCAAGTGTCACCCGTATCAATAATCGTTTAGGAACCTCTTTCAATGAAGAAGAAATCCTCTCTTCTTTAAAACGTGCAGGTTTTGAAATCAAGAGACTAGAAGGTGATAAATTCGAAGCCATTGTTCCTCCTTATCGCTTAGATGTCACCTGTGACGCGGATTTAAGCGAAGAAGTGGTGAGATTACTTGGATTTGATAATGTGAAATCTATTCTCCCCGTGATGGACACAACTTTAGGCTCTTTAAGTGAAAGACAAAATAGAGAAAGAAACATTCGTTATTACCTCTTAGAACGTGGTTTGGATGAATGTCTAACCTATTCCTTAGTGAGTGAAAAAGAAGAAAATTTATTCGCTTTAGTGAACAACGATGAAAGCTATGTTTTACTCAATCCACTCAGCGATGATCATAAGGTGTTAAGAAAGAATATTTTACATTCTCTTTTAAAGGTTGCCTCATATAATGTTTCACATCAAAATAAAGATTTATCTTTATTTGAAATCAGTAATGTCTTCACTAAAAACAAAAATGAAACCCATCTCTCAATCGTTTTAGTGGGTCGTGATATGAATCATCATTTACTCGCTCCTATATCCTATGATTTCTATCATATGAAAGGTTTATTAGAGGGAATGATGTCCCTTTTAGGAATTGAGGAAAGTCGTTATAAAATTGAAAGAGTAAAAGACTCTCATAATAATGAAATTCATCCTGGAAGAAGTGCGAATATCCTTCTCCAAGGACAAAAGATTGGAACATTTGGAGAAATCCATCCTAATAAACTTAAAGAATACGATTTAGGGAAGACCTCCGTCATCGTCTTAGAGATGAATATCACTCCATTGCTCGAGGCCAAAGTCTCCTTGCTCAAAGCGAAGAATTATTCTCGTTTCCCAACTGTGAATCGTGATTTAGCCTTGCTTGTCGATAAAAAAATTAATGTCGCTGACATTATTCGTACGATTAAAACGACGGGCAAAGGAATCGTCAAAGAAGCGGAAGTCTTCGATGTCTTTGAAGGCGAATCTATTGGTTTAACCAATAAATCAATTGCCATTTCTATCACTTATGGTAGTGATGATCACACTTTAAGCGACAAAGAAGTTAATGATGTTGAAGAAAATATTAAATTCACTTTACTCAAGGATTTAAAAGCGGTGGTCAGGAGCTAAAATGCGTTACATCCATAAAGATGAATTCGAAGTTGGAAAGAAATATCATCTAAGTGAAGAATTTGATTTTTCAAAAGAGGAAATCGACCCTCTTTTCATTCGAAAAATTAAAGATTGTCACGCTGAAATTGATATTGAAAATTTTTCATCCATTCTTCGTGTTAGGATAAATATCCTCGCAAATGTCGTTTTGCCATGTGCCTACACCCTTGAAGATGTTGATTATGTCCTCAAAGGAAATGAAGAATTTGATTTTGTCGATCAAGAAGAACTCGCGGATAACGAATCTCTCTTTTATGAGGCTGATGATATTTGCTTAGATGATTATGTATTTTCACTTCTTGTGGCCTTAGTCCCTCTAAGGGTCTATAAGAAGGGTGCCAAACTCCCTCCAAGTGGAAAAGGATATCGAGTTATGACCGAAAAAGAATATTACGAGGAGAAGGCTAAAAAGCCAGATTCCCGGTGGGATAAACTCGACGAACTTGAATTCGATGAAGATTAAACCTGCTTTGCAGGTTTTTTTCTTTTTTTATTATTGATTTATTATGTCGATACTATATTTCGATAAATATATAAAATTTTTTGAAAAAATGTTGCGATGCATAATATGTTTATGTATAATAGTGGTACAAAGTGGTAGAAAGTGGTAGAAATATGTTCTTCGGATATTACGAACATTCCTTAGATGACAAATGCCGTGTTGTTATCCCCTCTAAACTTAGAAGTGAGGCCGGTAACACTCTCTTCATCATGAAAGGTTATGATGGAGCGCTTAACATCTATAAAGAAGAAGCTTTCCAAAAACTTCAAGAAGAATATTACTCTCACCCCTTCAATAAGAAAGTGAACCGTGATTTCTTAAGAGTCCAATTCGCTTCCGCTTGTGACCTTGAAATTGATAAACAAGGTCGTGTTCAGATTCCCACTCACCTTATCGAAAAATATAATATCGGAAAAGATTTAGCGATTATCGGTGTCGGTGATCATATCGAAATCTGGAACAAAGAAACATATAAACAATATGAAAAGAAAGCCATCGAAGACTTCGAGATGACCGCTGAAAACATCGAAGGAGAATAATATGGAACACATTCCTGTCCTCCTCAACGAAGTCATTGAAGGCTTAAATATCAGAAGTGATGGAATATATCTCGACTTAACACTAGGTAGAGCGGGTCACTCAAAAGAAATCCTAAAGCGTCTTGATAAAGGACTCTTAATCGGAGTGGATCAAGATGAAGACGCTCTCATAAAAAGTGATGAAGTCTTAAAAACAATTTCTTCAAATTACGAATTAATCAAATCAAACTTTGTTCACATCAAAGAAATTCTCTTAGAAAAAGGGATTCAGAAAGTGGATGGAGTGTTGATGGATCTAGGAGTATCATCTCCGCAATTCGATGAAAAAGATAGAGGATTCTCTTATAGAGAAGACGCTAGGCTGGATATGAGAATGGATAAAGATAATTCACTCACTGCCGAAATAATCCTCAACACTTATTCTTACGAAAAACTTTGTCAGATATTTAGAGAATATGGTGAAGAAAAATATTCTTCAAGCATCGCTAAAAATATCATCAAAGAAAGAAATAAAAAACCGATTGAAACAACCTACGAGCTCGTGGAAATAATCAAAAGAAGCAAACCACAAAAAGAACTTAAAAAAGTTGGTCATCCGGCCAAACAAATCTTCCAAGCCTTACGCATTGAAGTCAACGATGAATTAAATGTTCTTGAAAGAACACTTAGAGATATCATCCCAATGCTCAATTCCAAAGGAAGAATCGCTGTTATCACCTTCCATTCCTTAGAAGATCGAATCGTTAAAAACATCTTTAAAGAATATTCGATCACCGAAGGGAATAGAAACAATCTTCCACTTCGATTAGAAGAAAAGGAATTCCAACAAGTTAATCACAAAGTGATTACAGCCTCAGAAGAAGAATTAAAATCTAATCATCGCAGCGTCAGCGCGAAGCTTAGAATCTTAGAAAGAAAATAAAAGAAAGGAGAAAACCAACATGGAAATGAAAGACAAATTAACCAAGAACGGTCGTAAGCTCAACATCTGGATCAAGACCCGTCGTTTTGTCTTCACTACTTTGATTATTGCAATCCTTGGTGTTGGCATCTCCGTCGCAACCTACTTCTCTGTTTACGCTCCAGTGAAAGCTGAAGAAGAACAGAATACACAAATCGTGGAAGTTACTGAGAGTGAGGAACTTACCTCCTATTAATCGCCTCTCTCTTAGTTCTCAAATTATCTCCTTTGGGTCCACTCCCCTTAAAGCTATGACAAAATGGCTTTGGACCCTTATTCCTAAAGAGCCATACAATCCCCTTAAGTGGCTCTTTTTAAGTAGTTTTTTGGTATATTTTCAGTAGATATTTATCCATTTTTCTCTTTATAAAGAGATTTTTGGGGAAAAGTTAAGGTTTTATTGGTAATTATTATTTTTATTAAATATAATAAATTAGATGTATTATTATGAGTATGGAAAAACCTGTTGCAGCCTTAGAAGTATCTAACAAATCAATTAAGTTATTAATCGGCTATGAAATCGATGGCAAAATTTGTGCTGTCTATTCCGATATTAAGAAATTAGGAGTCATCAAAAAAAGAGGCGTTTTTAATGATATCGCCAGCGTCATCTCTTCGATGGAACCTTATAAAGTCATCGTTGATGAATCGGTGAGATTAAAAATTAGCATCTCTGAAATGCTCGTGGCTTTGCCACCAGTGGATTTTCAAGTCTTCCAAACCAACCAAGTGACGACCATTGTCTCAGAGACTGGTAAGGTTGATAGCATTGATATCCGTAACCTCCATACTTTAATCAAAAAGAATCGTATTGGATATCCATCTTCCAGCACCATCGTTGACATCATCCCTGAAAGATACACTCTCGATCAAGGGAGAACATATACGAAGATGCCTCTAGGTGAAACCACTAATACCTTAAATTTATTAGCGAAGGTGCACGTCATGCCACGCGATATCATTGAGGAACATGACCGTCTTGTCCTCGATAATGGAATAGGGGTTAAAAGAAATATTGTGGCCCCTTATGCCGCCAGCGAATTACTTGGAACATACCCCGAAATTCCTAGCGATTATATCCTTGTTGATATCGGGGCTAAAGAAACCACAGTCTCACTTGTGGGGATGAAACAATTATTTGCGTCACAGATTATTGATTTCGGTGGGGATGATATCACCAACAAAATCGAATTAACATTTAATGTTAGTGAGAGCGAAGCTGAAAAGATTAAATGCGCTTATGGATTAAATAATCGCAAGATGAACTTTGAAGCTCCGGTCAGCGAATTCACCGATGAAAGTGGAAATATCAGACGTTTCACTGAAAGTGAACTCACAAAATTGATCAAAGAAGAACTCGATCGCTTTGTTGAATTATTAAATAGCACAATCAATAACCTACTCAAAAACGATAACCCCGCTTATAAAACACTACCAATGATTCTTATCGGTGGTGGTTCGCTTCTTAAAGGAATTGAAACTTATCTCGAACCCAAAGTTCAATCTAAATCGGTGAATGTCTTCATTCCTAAAACCTTTGGATGTCGTAATCCTTCCTTTGTTAATTTGCTTGGAATGATTTATGTTCAAAGCAAGGAGCACATTAATTTTGAAAAAATAATTCCCCAAGTCGGTGAAGTTAAAAGAGTGAAAGAATAGGAGAGCACTTATGGATAATTATGATTTAGACAATTTTGAACCCGCAGCCAAAATAATCGTTATTGGGGTTGGAGGGGCCGGAAATAACGCGGTCAATCGTATGATTGATGAAGAAATCGCGAACGTCACTTTTTACGTGGCAAATACCGATAAGCAAGCTCTTTCAACTTCCAAAGCTCCGAACCGTATTATTTTAGGACAAGAAGTGACCAACGGTCTCGGCGCGGGAGGAAATCCAGAAGTCGGTCGTTTAGCCGCTGAAGCTAGTTGCGATGAAATTCGTGAAATCGTTAAAGGAGCGAACATGGTCTTTATCGCCGCCGGTATGGGTGGTGGCACCGGAACAGGTGC
>CAJOQN010000011.1 GCA_905236535.1 uncultured Bacilli bacterium | reverse complement strand
CATTAAAAAAGTCAAAATTTTGGGATCAAGTTGTAGCTGGGTGAGAGGGTTGAAGTTCAACCATCTTATTCTTATATACTATGTATATAAGATAAAACAAAAAGACACATACCATCTGTACGTGTCTCGACATTCAATCGTGGCGGAGGAACGGGGATTTGAACCCCGGCACACTGTTACATGTCTACGAGCTTTCCAAGCCCGCCCCTTCAGCCTCTTGGGTATTCCTCCACAGTGTATAACTCTTTTTCGCGCTTTTATATTATATCAAAAAATAATAATCTGTCATTCTTTATTTATTAATAAATTTCTCATAGAATATGAGTGTATGCAGAAACATATTGTCAAGAGTCAGGAAAGTGGTCAGACATTGGAAAAATTTGTTAAGAAATTGTACCCTAATGTCCCGCTTTCTACCATTTATAAACTGTTTAGAAAAAAAGATGTCAAAGTCAATGGGCATTGGCAATCTTTGAAATACATAGTCAATGAAGGCGAAGAGATTTCTATTTACATTAAAGAAGAACAATTAACGGAGCAAACCCTTTTCTCTATTAAACCTTCTAATGATATTAAGGATCTCATCATCTATGAGGATAATAACATTTTGATTGTTAATAAGCCTCGTGGACTTTTAGTGCAATCAGATTCTAAGAGCAAAGAATCTTTGGATAAAAAAGTTTTATCATATCTAGCCTTTAAAGGTGAATACAATCCAGATGAATTAAACGCCTTTACTCCTGGACCAGCGCATAGAATCGATAGAAATACTTCTGGACTAGTCATTTTTGGAAAGAATATTGAGACCTTGCAATATCTCTTTGAATTATTAAAAGAACATGAGGGTCTTAGCAAGCACTATATCACTTTAGTGAAAGGTGATATCAAAGAAGATGGGATAGTCAACGCCCCCTTAAAAAAGGACAGTGTCACTGGAATGGTTAAGGTAGCCTCTGAGCGTAATGGTGGAAAGAAAGCTATTTCTAAATATCACGTTATCCGTAATTATGGCAAGTACACCTTATTAGATGTTGAAATATTAACAGGTCGAACACATCAAATTAGAATCCATATGTCATATATCAATCACCCTGTCATCGGTGATAAAAAATATGGTGATTTTAACGAAAATAAACTTTTTAAAGAAATTTATAATTTTGAAAATCAATTTTTGCACGCATATATGTTAGAATTTAAAAAAATAGATAAACCTTTGGATTATCTAAGCGATAAAATTATCAAAACAGATCTTCCAAAGGAATATGAAGAGATATTAAAGAAATTAGGATGAGGTTATTATGAGTGAATTAATCAACAAGAATTATCAAAGATGGTTGAATTCCAAAGATGTCCCCGAAGAAGATAAAGCCCTTCTTTTAAAGATGAATGAAAATGAAAAAGCTGATGCTTTTTATAAGGATGTCGAATTCGGGACTGCAGGAATGCGTGGAATTATTGGGCCTGGCACGAATAGAATGAATTATTTCACGATTAGGAAAGCGACCGTTGCCTTCGCTATTTATCTTTTAGAAGTCTTTAACAACGCTCAAGAGATGGGCGTGGTTATCGCTCATGACAATCGTCACTTCTCTAGAGAATTCACTTTGGTGAGTGCAGAAATATTGAATGATTTTGGAATCAAAGCCTATATCTTTGACGCTTTAAGACCAACTCCTGAATTATCTTTTGCCGTTCGTAAGATGGGAGCCTGTGGAGGCATTATGATTACCGCTTCACATAACCCAAAAGAATATAATGGTTATAAAGTTTATGATGAGACAGGTTGTCAGCTTGTTCCTTCTAAAATCCAACGCTTATTAGATATACTTGGTGATTTACCATGCGAAACAGATGTCACTTATCAAAAATGCGAGACATTAGGCGAAACCATAACTTTAAGTAAAGATATCGATGATGAATATGTCAAACTAGTGGAAGATATCTCTTTAAATAGAGATTTAGATAAATCCAATTTTAAAATTGTCTTTACCCCAAATCATGGCACTAGTTTTGTTCCCGCTATGAGAATCTTTAAAGATTTAGGATATGACATTTATCCTTTAGAGAGCCAATCCACTCCAGATCCAGATTTTAGTGGAACTTTATCTCCTAACCCCGAAGATGAAAGATCATTTATTGAACCCATCAAATACGCCAAAGAAATTGGAGCCAAACTTATTGTTATGACGGACCCTGATGGTGATCGATGCGGTTTAGCCTGCCTTAATCAAAAAGGTGAATATGAAATGTTCACCGGCAATCAATCTGCCGCCATGCTTATGGATTATTTATTCACCATTAGACAAGAAAGAGGTCTTCTTGCTCCCGATGGAGTTATGTATTACACCATTGTTACTTCCCCTTTAGGTGAAAAAATTGCCTCATCTTTCGGCCTCAAAGTCGAAGCTTTCTTAACTGGATTCAAATTCATCGGCAATCGTATTGATTATTATGAAAAACATGGTGGACCAACCTTTGAATTTGGTTATGAAGAAAGCTATGGATGTTTAATTGCCCCATTCGCCAGAGACAAAGATGGTCTCCAAGCTATTACTTTATATTCTGAAATGGCGAATTATTATGATAAAAAAGGGATGTCCCTCGATATGGTTTGGGACATGATTGGTAAGAAATACGGATATTATTTAGATGTCTGCTATAACTTACCCTTCTTTGGGCCAGAAGGCGCTCAGAAAATGAAAGACATTCTTAACAATTTAAGAAATGACGTCTTTATTGAGATTAATGGTAATAAAGTAATCAAAGTTGAAGATTATTTATTAAGCGTTAGCAAGACTCTCAAACAAGAACAACCAATTGATTTACCTAAATCAGATGTAATTAAACTTTTCTTTAAAGATGGTTCTACAATTTGTGTTCGTCCTAGTGGAACCGAACCTAAAGTAAAATTATATTTCTCGGTGAATGACAAAAGAAAAGATGTTCTCGATGAGAAACTTCAAAATCTCTATTTAGGTTTGAAAAAGGCCTTAAATCTCTAATTATTTCTAAAAATTTCTTTTAAAACTTGGGCAATGCCATTATGGTTATTGTCCTTTTTTGTAATGATATCTGCGACCTTTTTCGGTCCTTCGTGGCCATTGATCATACAAATCCCGATTCCAGCCTTTTCAATCATCTCCGCATCGTTATCTGCATCTCCAATTGCAATAATTCTTTCTTTTGGAATTCGATAATAATCCGCGATATCGAAAAGACGATGGCATTTATTAACATCGATTGGATAGATTTCGAAAAACAATGATTTCATACCCCAAAATCTAACCCCAATATCTTTATATTTTTTAACCTCTTTTATGATTTGATTATCATGATCTTCATCTTCCTTTTTAAAGATCATTGTCCAGACATCTTCTTTTAAAGTATCTTTGAAATTACCTTCTATAATCTTCATCTTTTCCGCATGAAAATATTTTGCGAGATGTTTATCAAAAGTTTTGGAATAGATTGTATCATTGCTTTCACTCGTGACATTGGTCGCGTAATTATCTACTAAATCTTGATAAAGATTAATAACTGTTTCTCTATTTAAAGGTTTTTTGAATATTGGGAAGTCTCTATCTTTCGGATTAAATAATAATGACCCATTATAACAAATCACTGGTGTGTCTAAATGTAGATTGTCATAGTATTTTTTTAAAGAACGAAATGGACGTCCTGAGGCTAAAACAATAATATGTCCTTGTCTTTTTAATCTTCTTAAATAATGCTTCGTTATAAAAGAAATCTCCTTTTTATGATTAAGGAGAGTTCCATCTAAATCTAAAACGATAAGGTATTTATTCATAGATATCTAAAAGTCCAACGGCTTTCTTGATTCTATTTAATGTATTATTCGCTAAAGCATTCGCTTTAATTTGTCCATCTTTAAGGGCTTGGACATAAGATTTTGTTTCAATAATTTGTCTATAACGGTTTTGGAATGGTTCGATGACTTCTATAACGGCATCAGCAACTTCGCTTTTGAATTCTCCATAACGTTTGCCCACAAAATGTTGTTCAGCTTCTTCGATAGAAATATCTTTCATCGCTGCATAGATTGTTAAAAGATTAGAGATACCAGGTTTGTTCTCTGGATCATATTTAACTTCACAACCTAAGTCTGTAACCGCCGACATAATCTTCTTTCTAATCGCTTTTGGATCATCTTTTAAGAAGATATCTCCTTTTAGATCTGATTTAGACATTTTAACAGTGGGATCGGAAAGAGACATAATACGTTTTCCAACTTTGCTAACTTCTGGTTTTGGCATCTTTAAGACTTCACCATAACGATTGTTAAAGCGGTTGACTAAATCTCTTGTTAATTCGACATGTTGTTTCTGATCTTCTCCAACAGGAACAATATCTGCATCATATAGAATGATGTCAGACGCCATTAAGACTGGATAAGCAAATAAACCTAATCCAATCGCTGATTCGTTCATCTTTGCTGATTTATCTTTAAATTGAGTCATTCTAGAAAGCTCACCCATATAAAGATAGTTTTGTAAAATAGCGTTTGCTTCTGCATGAGCAGAGACCGAGCTTTGTAAAAAGATTGTGGCTTTCTGAGGATCTAAGCCGGCCGCCAAATAAAAGGCCACGACATCGATAGAGTTTTGCCTTAAAACCTCAGGATCAATTGGAAGAGTTAAAGCGTGCAAATCTGCGACAAAAATATAGCAATCTCCTCTATCTTGAAGTCTTTTAAGATGTCTGAGGACTCCGATATAGTTTCCTAAAGTTAGTTGTCCGGTTGGTTTGATACCAGTTAAAATTTTTTCACTCATAGTGTTTACCTTGTATAAGTTTATGTGTTTTAACGAATATTTTCAATATTCATCTATGAATTAAATATTTATTTAGATAAATCATATCTTGTGATATGCTTTTACATATGATTACGATTTATACTTCCCCATCTTGTTCATCTTGCAAAAAAGTCATTGATTATTTCAACAAAGAAGAAATCCCTTATGTTCAAAAAGACATCTTTTCTTCGGTTTTGAAAGAAAGCGAATTAAAAGATATATTAATTAAAAGTGAGAATGGAACTGATGATATCATCTCTAAACGCAGCAAGATTATCAAAGAAGCAAAAGTGGACATTGATCAATTAACGATTTCTCAATTAATTCATTTCATTCAAGACAATCCTTCGGTTTTAAAAAGACCAATCATCGTGGATGACCATCGTATCCAAGTTGGTTACAATGAAGAAGATATTGGTTCTTTCCTTCCGATTGCAAAAAAAATGGCTCTTTGGGCCTGCCGTATGTGTCCAGAAAATAAAACCTGTGACCATTCAAACGATGATAAAAATGGTGATTAATCACCATTTTTTAATGTTCGATACGCTTTTGAAAGATAATCTTTTGTAATTTCGAATGAATATTTTTTGCTTAAATCTTTTAAAATTTCTGAAGCTTTTCCCATCGAGGATGATTCCACTTCAATGTTATATTCCTCTATTTCACCTAGATTCATTTTATCAATGCAAATTAGTGAATCTCCGTGATGGACTTCAATTCTCCTCACCTTATTCATTCCTTTATAACGGACCTTTGAATAATCCACTTGAAGTTCGTGCAGCTTCAATTTAACGATTCCTTTTGGCAATTCAAAATTATTAATAAGCATCTGGTGCTGAAAATTATTTATTTCTTGAGATACTTCAATTGAAGAACCATCTTCCTTTGTTAATTTTAAAGTTAGAACAATTTCATCTTTTATTTCTCTTGAACGTAAGACTATTTTGTGGTGATAAAGCGACAATGAATCGTCATCAAAATATCGATTTGTGATATCAAAAGATTGATATTTTTCTTCTAGAAAGAAAACATTTGAAACAATTTCAAAATATTTGTCTTTAGAAAGCATTGACCTTTGTTCAAGTTCATTTTCAATAGGTTTCATTTAAAATTATTCTCTATATGATATAATATCTTAAATTTGGTATTTATACAAAATGAGAAGAATTGGTGTATACGCAAAATCTAATGAGAAATCAGAAAAGGTCAAAGATAGAATTTTGTCTTTTATAAAAGAAAAAGGCCTTATTTTTGATAACGATAATCCTGAAGTAGTCTTCGTTATCGGTGGTGATGGAACCTTTTTAAAAGCCGCGAATAATTATCTTGATAAAATCGATGATATTGCTTTTATTGGAATCAAGACCGGGCACCTAGGATACTTCTATGATTTTCAAGAAGAAGATATTCCCTATGTCTTTGATCATTTAGATTCATTATTAAAAAATGTGACGAAACACCTTTTAATTAAAGCGCATCTTAAAAATAAAGATGAAGAATCCCTTTTACACGCCGTCAATGAAATTAGAATTGAAAATCCATTCCATACCTTAGAAGCCGAGGTCTTTTTAAATGGCCAAAAATTTGAAGACTTCAATGGTAATGGTTTAATGGTCGCGACCTCGATTGGATCAAGTGCTTATAATAAATCTTTAGGTGGTGCGGTTGTTGACAGTTCGATAGATATCATGGAGTTAACAGAAATCGCGACCATACAAAGCAGCGTTCATCGTTCATTAGGTTCGTCTTTTATCTTAGCCAAAGATTCCTCAATCCTATTTAGAGGAGATTTTAAGAATGTTGTTGTGGGTTATGATAACAAGACATTTCCTATCGGTGATTTTACCGAAATTGAGATTTCACTTTCAAACAAGAGGCTTTCAATTATTAGACCCAAAGATTATTTTAAATTTAATGTGATTAAAGCGAGTTTTATCGATTAATATGATTACATCTGAAATGAAAGAGGACATCAATATGTTCTTAAAGAATTATGGTATATGGATTGCTGTTGGAGTTTTGATTCTAATCGCTCTCACTATTGTTTTAATCTTTGTATTTAAAAAGAAAAATAAAACATTAAAAGATAATAATTATATTAATGTTGAATCTGATGAATGGCTCATCGCTTTTGGCAGTAAGGAAAATATCCTTGATGCCTCCGCGGTCGGCTCACGATTGAGCGTTAAATTAAATAATGAATCACTCTTGGATCAAGAAGCTTTAAAAAAACTTGGCGCTTCATCAATCATTAAGATGAGCGATAAATACATTATTGTTATTGAAAACAAAGCCCAACAAATCTTAGAAATAATTCAAAAATAGCGGCAAAAACCGCTATTTTTCATTGATAAATAATTCTAAATCTCTTTTTATTTCTAAGACTGGGAACCCTTTAATATTGTCAAACGAACCGGCATAACTTCGAACAATAGGGAACTTTGAATTATCTTGGATACCATACGCTCCTGCTTTATCAAGCGGGGAACCAGATTCAATATATTTTTCAATAAATTGATCATCTAAATTGTTCATTTGGACATAGGAAGTGACTTCATTAATCATAAGTTTATTCTTAGATAAGATGACATAGGCAGTTATGACCATATGTTCTTTGTCACTTAACAATTTTAATATTCTTTTGGCATCATTTTTGTCTTTTGGTTTGCCTAATATTTGATCCTTTAAGACCACAATTGTGTCCGCGGCAATAATAATGTCATTAGGATATTTATTTAAAGATGCAAAACCTTTTCTTTTAGCAATATCAATAACTATTTGATTTGGGGATTTAAAAATGTATGAAGCCTTTTCATCAATTTCAGGTGCATAGGTTAAAAAAGAAGATGAAATTCTATTCATCATTTCTCTTCTTCTTGGTGATTTTGAGGCTAAAACTATCATATTAATTTTTTGACATAATAATTGGAATAATCATTGGGTGTCTACGAGTAGTTTTATAAATAAATTCGGCAGCGGTGTTCTTGATAATGTTTTTTAAATCAGAATAATTAAGTTTTCCGTATAACGCATCTTGAACTTTAATTTGAACCAATTCTTGGCATTTATTTAATGTTCCTTTATTGCCTTGATTGATTAAACCACGTGTATAAAGAATTGGTGGCATTAGAAGTTTGTTTTCTTCGGTATCAATAGATATGGCAATCGCTAGCATTCCATCTTGGATTAAAATGCGACGATCCGCCATAACGGTTGGGGCTAATCCATTGATATCTTTGCCATCAATATAAATATTTCCGTGTTCAACCGGATATCCTCTTTTAACTTTATGTTTGCTTAAGATAAGAGTGTCTCCATTATCTAAAATAAAGCAATTTTCTTCTGGAATACCTAGTTGTTGAGCCATCTCGGCTTGGATTCTGAGCATTCGATATTCTCCATGCGCGGGCATGAAATATTTTGGCTTCGTGAGTTTTAACATCAAACGCATTTCTTGACTTGAAGCATGTCCGGAAGAATGAATTTCATTTAAGATTGATTTAGTGATGACATCAGCCCCTGACCTTGTCAATAAATTGACAACACGACGAATCATCAGGCCATTTCCAGGAATCGCACTGCTAGAGAAAACCACTGTGTCACCAGGCATAATTGAAATATCTTTATGACCTCCACCCGCAATTCTTGTTAAAGCGGCCATTTCCTCACCTTGTGAGCCGGTGCATAGAATTAATATTTCTCCTGGTTTATATAATTTAATATCTTCGGTTTGAATAATTGATTCATCAGGAACTCTGATATAACCAAAGCCACGTGAAATCTCTACAGCTTTTTCCATGCTTCTTCCAACGATAGCTATTTTTCTTTTATGAGCGACCGCAACTTCGCATATTTGTTGGATTCTTGATATGTTAGAAGCAAAGGTGGCAATGATAATACGGCCTTTGACAGAATCAAAAATTTCTTTAATGGAGGCTAAAACATTTTTTTCACTTGGTGTATATCCTTCAATTTCAGCATTTGTGCTATCGGCGAGCAATAAATCAATTCCTTGTTCGCCCCATTCAACTAGTTTGGAAATTTCAAAATCAGGTCCAATTGGGGTTAAGTCTACTTTGTAGTCACCTGTTGTGACAATTCTTCCTTCTGGAGTGTCGATGCAAATACCAAATGAATCTGGAATTGAATGAGTCACTCTAAAGAATTTCACAAGGAAGGAATCAATATAAAATTCACTATTTTCATCGTATTCGACAATGTTCGTTTTGGTGAATATCTTATTATCTTCCAATTTTAATTTAATTAAAGAGGCTGCGAGTTTTGGAGCGTATATGACCGGGATATTTATGTTTTGTAAAAGGTATGGAATCGCTCCAATGTGGTCTTCATGTCCATGGGTTATGAAAAGGGCCTTAATTTTATTACGATTGTTCTTAAGGTGTGTGTAATCTGGAATAATTGAATCAATTCCCGGATATTCTATCCCAGGAAATCTTACCCCAGCGTCAATAATAATGATTGTTCTATCATTTTCTAAACAATAGGTGTTCTTGCCAACTTCGCCAAGACCGCCTAATGCATAAATAGAGATAGGCATAGAAATCCCTTTTTCCATATAAACCTCAAAACATTACTATATCTAGTAGTTGCTTATATTTTATTAAAATAAAAAATTAAATTAAACAAAAAAATGAAATTATTAGATAATAACTTCATTCATTTTTTGTCTATTTGGATCTTTTTTATCGATTCTATCGTAATAGAACATTCCATTTAGATGATCGTATTCATGTTGTAAGACAATAGCAAGATAACCTTCTGCTTTGATAACAACTTCTTCGTTGGTGTAGGCATCAAATGCTTTCATCTTAATTTTATAATTACGATGGACTAAACCGATATGATCTTTATCAACGCTTAAGCAGCCTTCCCCATTACTTAAAGCGCATAATCTTAAGGAAGATTCAACGATTTTTGGGTTCACTAATTGATAGATAATTTCGCCTTCTTCTCCTTTAAGATAAACGACGAACATCCTTTTTAATATATTAATTTGTATTGCGGACAGGCCCACACCAGCGCGTATATTATGCTTTTTTGCGTATTCTTCATCTTGTGATAATTTGAGATATTCAAGCATATCGTCAAGAGTTTGCTTATCTTGTTCTGAAAGAGGAAGCTCAACCTCAAGAGACCTTTTTCTCATCACTGGATTACTGTCTTTAATAATTTTCAATTTCATAAAAATCATATTATCATATTTCAAATTTATTTGAAAGTTGTATAATTTCAATATGACTGAATTAACTTTAGCAAAAGCTTACGCCCTTAGAGAATCTCTCTTAAATGATGAAAGAATTCTCTCTTTAGATGACTCTGAAAAGAAAATGGAAAAAGATGATGAGGCGATGAAGCTTTGTTATAAAAAGGATTTAGCCAACGATAAATATAATGAAATGGTCCGCCTTTTTAAAGACGATAGTGAAGAAGTTAAAAACGCAAAAAAGGAATTATATTTAGCTAAAAAGGAATTTGAATCTCTGGAAGTGGTTAAGGATTATTTAAAAAAATATCAAATCGTTCGTCTTCTATATGAAGATATTAATAATATATTATTTAAGGATTATGAGGCTGATCTATGTCCGAAAAAGAGATGAGAATTATCGCTGGGAAATACCGTCATCGAAAAATCTTTGTTTCTCTTTTGGATTCGATAAAACCGACAAAAGATCGAATTAGAGAAGCCATCTTTTCCTCCTTAGGTGATTTGAGTGGGCTCTCCTTTTTAGATCTTTATAGTGGTTCTGGGGCTATGGGCTTAGAGGCTATCTCTAGAAATGCGAGTTATGTTTCTTTCGTTGATAATTCCCAAGTTTCAATTACCGCGATTAAAAGCAATATTAAAAATTTAAATATAAGTGAAAAGCACGATATTTTTTATTTAAATGATGTCGATGCCTTAAAATTGTTCAAAGAAAGAGGAGATGTTTTTGATATTATCTATCTTGATCCGCCTTACGCTTTTACATCATATAATGAAGTTATTGATTTGATTCTTGATAATGAAATTCTTTCCTCTCATGGTATAATCATCGTGGAAAGCAACAAGATTCTTTCCTTTAATTTAGAAAAATTCTCTAAATCTAAAACCACACATTATGGTGAAATATATGTCACCTATTTATGGAGATAAAAATGAAAATAGCAGTTTATCCAGGCAGTTTTGATCCTATTACCAACGGACATCTCGATATCCTTAAAAGAGCATTATCGGTCTTTGATAAAGTTATCGTTTTAGTATCCTCTAACCCTAATAAGAAATCTCGTTTCACTCCTAAAGAAAGAAAAGAAATGATTGAAGAATCACTTTTAGAACTGGGGATTGAAAATACCGAAGTGGATGTCTGGGATGGTTTAACTGTTGAATATGCGAAAAAGCATAACGCTCCCCATCTTATCAGAGGTCTAAGAGCGGTCACGGACTTCGAATATGAATTCCAACTTGCCTCTGCGAATGAGATTGCAGATCCTAGTGTCGATATGGTCTTCTTTATGTCAAAGATTTCTACCTCTTATATCTCTTCTAGCATGATTATGGAACTTCACGATAATGGAGCGGATGTCTCTTCTTTAGTTCCTAAAGCAGTCAGCAAAAGGTTATAAAAAAATCTCGGGAAACCGAGATTTTTAAATTATCATAGATAATTATTTTGTGTATTCTTCAGAGAAGATACCAGTGCCATTCCAGGCATCAACGAGTGTTAAGGCACGAGAATATTCATTGGTATTCTTAGTGGCGGTGTCACTCTTAGCTTCATAACTGAAGAGGATTTCTCTAATGCCATAATCCGCAGCATATTCTGGAGTAGTGGCATCAATGAGGAAGACAGTTGGAGTTTGGATTTCATCTGCTAACTTTTCAGCGGACTTGTAATAATCAGAACCCTTTCCACCTTTGTTGACGAGGTAGTTATAGTTATATTCATCGGTAGCTTTTTCACAAGCAGTTTCAAAAATTTGAAGATGGTTTTCAAAGATGTAGTGATCAAAGATATTTCCGTCATATTCGATATCACTATCGGTTTCATCGCAGAAAATGGAATGAATTTTGAAAGCGTTATCTCCTAAATAGAATTGTGAATCACTGTTTTTGATGGTGTAGTTTTTGGATAAATATTCAAATCCACCATAGTTGCTTTCACATCCGGAACAACCTTCTTGGACAAAGGCGATAAAGAATTTTTCACCATATTGTTTCTTTTCTTTATCGGTTGCTGAGCCATCTTTAATGTGCTCGAGATATGTCAATAAGCCATCAGCTTTGCTTTCTTTCTTATCACAGCCATCAACAGAGAGTTGATATTTAGAATAGAACTTAACATAAGCAACAGAATTATCAGTGAACCAACTGCCAACCCACTTAGTGATATAAGGGATGGAGAAGATGATAGCGAAGATACCACCGACGATTAACAATGGTTGAACCCATGCGGTATCTCTTATCCAACGTCCAATCTTTGCAAAGAAACGTCCGATTGCTCTTAATACGACCATAAAAGTACCTCCTATATTTACATATAGCGTTATAATATTATCACTACGTCAATTTTATTTCAATAAATAAATTATTGTT
>CAJOQN010000010.1 GCA_905236535.1 uncultured Bacilli bacterium | reverse complement strand
GAGTGGTTTATTTGGTTCATAAGGAAGATTGGAATATATTTCATGTTGTTCTTCGCCTTTTTCTAAACCAAGGTTATTAGCGACAACGGTGATTAATTCTTTGGCATAGCCAAGTCTTCTATCATTATTAATTCTATAAAGACATGGGACATCTTCATATTTCTTAGATTCAGTTTTTTCTAATTTATATTTAGTATTTGCGTAATCATCGATATTAAGCGGAAGGTAAACGCATAATGTCTTTCCTCTAATTGCAAATTTAAGAAATTGACTTCTTCCTGAATTGATCGAATCATAATGCCAGCTTATTCTAGAATTGGTTTTCTTATATGAAAGGACTTCGTTTTTAAGTTCTTCATAATATTTTTTAGTTTCATCACTAGATTGGATGAGTTTAGCGGTAAATGACTTGATATAACGAATATTAAAGATGTTGCCATGTTCATCAGAAAGGGTGAGTGTTTCTTCCTCGTCATCAGTCGCTTTTTCATTTGAATCCATTAGAGAAGTTTCTGTTTCTATCGCATTTTTAAGAACTTCTTTCTTTTTTCTAAAAGTAAGAGCAATGATTAAGCAACTTGTCCATACCACAATGGTGAGAACACCTAAAACAATTACCCAAGCATATTTGGCATCAAAATGCTGACTCGTAAGCATTAATAATGAGACTAATTTGCCGATAGACATTGCTTTCATTCCTCTAATTTTTAATTGCTGTCATTTTTTCAATTAATTTAAATAAACCTATTGCTATATTTTAATTGAGTTTGTTCTCTAATTTTTTCTTCTTTTCAAGAAGATAAGATAATAAAATCAATCCAATAATAAGCAAAATGCCAAAGATAAATAACAAAATTCTAAACAAGAGATCTCCGTTTGCTTTTAAATTTTCATATTGATTTTCTGCTTGAATAAGAATGTTCAAATATTGGGAATCAATTTTTCCTTTTTGGTCATCGCTTAATTGATCGTAAGCTTCTCTCGCTTCTTCAATCGCTTCTTTTGTTTCCTCGTCGTCAGTAACGTCACCAATATTGCTAATAAGTTCAATTACTTCATAGACATCTTCGGCATCTTTTAAAGTTTGATCAGAATTATTATAAGATCCAACAATCGCTTTTTCTTCATCACTTAATTGATCGTAAGCTTCTCTAGCCGCCTCAATGTCATCGAGAGAATCGTTCTCTCCTCCATAATTGATATCACCAATAGATTCAATTAATTTGACAACATTATCGATATTATCATATGATTCTCGATCATCACCTAATACACCATTAGTCAACAAATCTACTAAAACTTTTTGTTCATCGGTCAATTCATTATATGCATCTTCTGCGGCCAAAATATCATCTAAAGAATCATCTTCACCACCATTATAAGTAATATCACCAATTTGCAAGATTAATTCTATTGCTTCCTTGATAGCGAGATGCCCTCGTAATATTTCTCCAAAATCAATCACGCTATTTAATAAGGCAATTTCTTCTTCGGTTAATTTGTTGTATTCGGTGATTGCTAAATTAATGGCATCATAATATTCAGATGAGTCTGATGGGGCTGGAATTGCATTAATTAAAGTCCCAACTAAATGAACATGATCATATACCTCTTTAGCGTGAACTAAAGTGTCATAATTAATTTCGTTAACAAAATCTTGTTGATCAGATGTCAAATTATAATAAGCAGTTAATGCATTAACAATATCATCAAGGGAATCATCGCTCCCGCCATTATAAGTAAGTGGGGTGATATTTTCTACATTATCAACGAAATCAACAACGGCCGTTTCATCAATGTACAATTGCCCAGCTTTAGCGCTACCAACAGGGAATTTGCCAACCTTACAACCAGTCTTTTCGCTAAAGAAATTGTTTAAATTATTATAAGTAAGAAATTCAGCATCGGTATTGGTAATAACTTTTTCGTTGTCGGCACCAATGCTAACACCAATCGGCGATTCTAAATTAAGTTCGCCAACTACCTTAATATACCCTTTAGCCACCCAAGAAGTAAGGAAGTTACCGGGAACCCAATCACTTCCACTTTCTCCGTAACTCATATTGTCTTTGATAAGCGGACTACCTTTTATTTGACAATCCACTTGAATGGCAATAGCGCCTACTCTAGAAGCGTTATTGCAGATAGTGCCACCACTAAGATAAAAGGCATCGGTTTGTCCGTAAGCAATAATTGCAGCAGCTCGTCCATTGTTGCTAGTGCCTCTGCCGGTATTATATGAAATGCTCCCACCATTGATGTTGATAGTGCCGTAAACTGAATTAATCGCACCACGACCACTTTTGTTATATATCAATGAGCCGTCATTGAGGGTAAAGGTACCTTCATTACCTATACATCCGGCAGCATCGTTGCAATTCATGCCGATGATGGTGCCACCATTCATCGTCGCTGTACCACCTGGTTTGACATACATTCCACCACCAGGATATGGATTCATAGTATTAGGAGAAGTAACCGTCGAACCAGTTAGATATCCACCATTAAATGTTCCTCTAGCAGTGGCAGCGGCAGCATTATAGGTTGCTTCATCACAAATAGTGCCTAAGCCCGCTCCATTAGTTTCAAGATTTGAAATTGTAAAATAGTGCGTTGTAGTGCCACTATCGTTAAGAGTTAAATCACCACCATCTTCAATGGTAAAAATGGAAAAACCGCCACCATTAGCGCTAATTCCACATCCGTTTAAGTCAAACGTTTTCGTAGAAGAAAGAGAAATCGTATTGCTGACTGTCGCATTTTTTGCCAAAGCTAATGTAGCGTTATCATTAGCAGCATTCCACGCAGTAATTGCATTGTCGAAAGTAGAATATGCTGTTACTGAATCGCCATCAGTTAGATAAGCAACAGCATCTGACAACTCTAATTGCCCATTACTATTTTTTACAATGCCATAATTAGTGTCATCACTAAAAAATTTGCTCGCATCATTATAAGAAGTGTTAGCACTACTAGTAAAAACACCTTTATCGCCAGTCATAGTGACACCAATGGATGCATTATCGCCAAGCTCAGATATGACCGCAACTTTAGCTTGATTAGAACTATTTATACGTAAATTTCCCGGCAATTCTGGGGATGCTAATGTACTATTATTTTTTATAATTGTGTCACCAGATATTGTTAAAGCAGGGTTACCATTATCATTGCCATCAACACGAACACCATAATTATTGTTGTCGTGAATATACACTCCATTTAAATTAGCTTTTGATGCAGCGGTATTAGAACCCCATAAATATATCCCTGCATCGTTATTATATATCTCGCCACCATTTACATTTACCGTAGCAGAAGAGCCTTCAACATAAATGGCACCAAGGATTCCATATCCGCCATATGTATCGTTATCATAGACGTTGCAATTGTTTAGAGTAGCTGTGTTTCCTTCTATTACAAATATAGCGCCTCCAAAACAACAATAGTTGTTTGTTATGTTACAATCGTTAATAGTTGCTTCACCAGAATAAACAGCAATCGCACCGCCTCTAGTGTAACCTCCGATTCTATAACCCGTGCCATTACTTAGTGTACCTTTGTTATCAGCATCATCTTTACCGTTAATCGTTAATGTTCCACCATTTACATAAACGATAGGAATATCATCAGACGAAGATTCACTTGCTTTGGATCTAGCGCTTAAAGTGAAGCCATTAAGATTAATGACAATATCGTTACCAGTATCAACTGTAATGTAATTTGTTAAGGTCATATCTCCATCTAAATAATAAATACCAGATGATAATGTACCTCCTGAAGAAGGCAAAAGTGTCCCTTCCTCAGCTAAAACGCGAAGGGGATTGTTATCTTTTTTTATCAATCGAATGTTTAAACAAGTTCCAAATAAAAGTGATACACCAAATAAAAGAGTTAGGCCTTTAAATTTATTTTTGCGTTTTATATTGATTTTCATTAAATTTCTACCACTAATTTAACTATTATTATATTTATATTGTATATACATATAAATTCATTGTCATTAAAAAATAAAAAGATTTATGAAAAGCACGAATGTATCAACGGCCAATTATCATTAATTCTTTTTTGAAGAGCGAGATAATTAAAATTATATTAAGCACAAAAATGATAAAAATTTTTAGTTAAAATCGCGTTTAATCATTTCATATTTGTTGAAAAGGTGAAATTACTAGTTCAGTAACAATTATAGATATTTTACTCTTTGAAAAATCTAGTATTGAGATTTTAAAGATAACAAATGCTATTCTTTGTATTTATGCTCTCGATATTCATATTTATCAACTTCGTACTCTCTAATAGTCTTGTATTTTCCCTCGCTTTGAACTTTGAGAGAAATAGAATCCATTAAAATATTAGTTAGATATTCATAGTCGCTATATTGATCGATTGAAGCAAGAACTAAAGCATTT
Organism: uncultured Bacilli bacterium; assembly: GCA_905236535.1. GTDB lineage: Bacteria > Bacillota_I > Bacilli_A > RFN20 > CAG-826 > RGIG3315. The sequence goes on along the minus strand of CAJOQN010000010.1, from coordinate 18,858 downwards.
CTAAAGAATTTGGCGTGTTTGCCAATGAAATCAACCTTTACTTTCAATGATAATTGTTTCATAAACAAATAAATAAATATCGTAGTAGTTCTTGTATTACCTTCTCTAAAGCAATGAATTCTCCATAATTTGGAAATCAAACTTACAATTGCACTGATTGTCTCTTTTTTGCTTAGGCTATTCCATTTAACACTTTTGAATTCCTGATCTAGTTTTGTCAACGATGCATCAATTTGACGATAATCGACATATTCAACAGATAATCCTCCTAGTATTGGCTCTTCTTTATACATATTCATTTTTCTGTTTTCGCCAGCCCATTCATACAAATCACCAAATAATGCTTTGTGCACTTTTTTAATATCAAACACCGATGTAATCATAAGCGGATTAATCAATAAATAAGCGATTTGTAAAGACACTAACGCATTTTCTGCATCGTCCAATTCCTTTGGTGTTTTGATATTTAATTTATTTATCAAAACGTTGGTATTTGGATAGACATAAATATCTTTCATTGCTGATAACTTCTTAACAAGGCAAATTTAGCAACTTCTAAATCAATATCTCCATTTGCGTATAGATTAATTATTTTCTTAGCTTTTGGAGATGGTTCTCTCCCATCAACGGTATTAATTAAATATGCTAATTTTGCAATATCGTTCTCATCTTTTTTCTCACTATCCAATTTAAAAGGTAAACCTTTTTTTAAAACAACTTGTCTTAAAAACAAATCAATCGCCTGGCTCAAAGAAATCCCAACAACCTTTAAAATTTTTTCTGATTCAGTTTTGACATCAGACTGAACTCTGGCATGAACAACTTCGCTTTTCATATAAATATCTCCGATAAAATTATAACACATATGTGATACATTTCTATAAAAATTTTAAAAGCAAAAGGACCAAATATTGGCCCTTATACCAGTCTTAATATGTTTGTTGAACGGGTGGAGTGACTTTTAATCATTCGTTATTTTCTAACCATTCACCAATATCACTTCGCAATTTTCATCTAGAGTTAGTTCCATAAAAAAATCCTCCATTTAATCTTACCCTATTTGGGCAAAATTTTGGGGGATATTTCATTAAGAATGGAGCACCTGACGGGAATCGAACCCGCGTATTCAGCTTGGGAAGCTAACGTTCTACCATTGAACCACAGATGCATATTGGTAATAAAAAACTCAGGAGCCCTGAGAATATAAACTGGTGGACACTGAGGGACTCGAACCCCCGACCCCCACTACGTCAAAGTGGTGCTCTCCCAGCTGAGCTAAGTGTCCAAGCTGGATTACTAGATGGATTTCCAACCATCCAACTAGTGCTTTATTATTATAAACATATCACTTTAAAAAACAAAGTATTATTTTTGAAATATATAAAATGAGGAAATAAGAAAAGCCCTCTTTTAATAAGAGGGCATATGAACTATTTGGTGCCGACTATCGGAATTGAACCAACAACCTACTGATTACGATTCAGTTGCTCTGCCAGATTGAGCTAAGTCGGCATGTCGCGCTTATGTATTATAAAGGAAAAGATTTCTAAGCGCGAGTGAGTTTTATTATTTTTTTGAAACTTTTCTTTTGAGAAATTTAATTAAAACAATAATCTCGTGAACCACTAATGGGAGGAAACACATCGAAGTGGTGATTAACCATTCAACCCATGAAAGATCTGAAGTGCTGAATAATTGTTGCATAAATGGAACTTCTACAACTAATAATTGGAGTCCTAATCCCGCAAAGAAGGCAATAGCCATCATCCAGTTCTTCATTGAGAAAATGGTGAAGACAGAACGATCGCCAGTCGACATTCCTAACATGTGGATTAATTCACAAATAGAGAGGGAGACAAAAGCCATAGTTCTAGCTTGTAATAGAATTGCAGGTCCACTTTCACCGATTAAATCAGGATTAGCGATGCTCGCGTAATCAAAGATACCATTAAGCCAGAAAGCGCTGAAATAAGCCAATAAAACTGAAATGGTGATAACCGCTCCATAGAACATGGTATTAAACAATCCACCTTTAGCGAAAATACCTTCTTTTGGATCTCTTGGTTTTTCTCTCATATTGTTAGGATCTTTCGGATCCATACCAAGCGCAATTGCCGGCAAGGAATCGGTCACTAAATTGACCCAAAGTAGGTGAATTGCGATAAGTGGTGATTTAAAGCCGACACAGATGATGAAGAACATCGCTAAAACTTCAGCGATATTAGACGAGAGAAGGAAGATGACGGTCTTTTTGATATTCGAGTACATTCCCCGACCTTCTTCCACTGCTTTTTCAATGGAAGCAAAGTTATCATCAGTAAGGACCATATCTGCTGCTGATTTAGAGACATCGGTCCCGGTAATTCCCATCGCAATACCAATATCGGCAGCTTTAAGTGATGGCGCATCATTAACCCCATCACCTGTCATTGCACAGATATTTCCATTAGCCTTGAAGGCTTTAACGATTTGCACTTTATTTTCAGGAGAAACTCTAGCAAAAACACGGACTTTTTTAACAATTTCGCGTAATTCTTCATCACTTAAGTTATCGATTTCTTGACCAATCATACATTGATCAATGGTCTCGACAATACCAAGTTCATTAGCGATTGCGAAGGCGGTATCTTTGTGGTCACCAGTAATCATAACAGTGGTGATACCCGCTTGTTTAAACTTTGCGACAGCATCCTTAGCTTCTGGTCTTGGTGGGTCAATCATCGCGACCAAACCAACAAAGATTAAATCTTCTTCCACTATGCTTTCTTTATTGGTGTAAGCGAGGGCTAAAACACGTAAAGCGCGAGAGGAGAAAAAGGAATTGGCTTTATTAATTTCTTCGATATCTGAGGAGGTAATTTTTCTAACTTTTCCGTTGTCTAAAATTTGGGTTGTGTGGGATAAGATAGAATCTAGGGCTCCCTTGGTGAAAATAATGCTTCCATCTTCGCTAGAATGCTTGGTAGACATCATCTTTCGAACAGAATCAAATGGAAGTTCATCGACACGGGGATATCTCTTTTCTAAGTCTTTTTTATGCATATCAAATTGATTTGCTAAATTGACTAAAGCAATCTCAGTTGGATCGCCATATAAGCCTTCATCCACTGTCGCGTTAGAGCATAAGGACATGCCTTTGGCTAAAAGAATCAATTCTTTTTCTTCACTATTGACGACAAAGTCTTCACTCTTATAGAAATGACCATATGTATATCCTTCAAGGACGGTCATTTTATTTTGCGTTAAAGTACCAGTTTTATCTGAACAAACAACAGAAACCGCACCTAATGTTTCAACGGATGGAAGTTTTCTAACAACAGTGTTAGCTTTAACCATTCTTTGAACACCGATTGATAAAACAATGGTGACAACCGCTGGCAAGCCTTCTGGAATTGCCGCAACCGCTAAAGCGATAGAACTTAAGACGGCCTCAATCCAGGCTTCAACAGAACTTCCACTACCTTCAACGACGAGCCAAATAATCTCTGTAAGTAAAACGAGAACAACAATTAATACTGTTAATATACCTAAGACCTTTGAAAGTTTGGCAAGAACCTTTTGAAGAGGGGTCTCTTCATCTTCTTCATTATCTAAGGCGGTAGCAATCTTTCCAATTTCAGTATCCATACCGGTGTGTACAACAACACCTTGCCCACGCCCATAGGCCACAGGTGTGGTCATATACGCCATATTCACGCGGTCACCTAAGGCAACTTCACCAGTAAACATAACATCACTCTTTTTATTGACAGGAACTGATTCACCGGTCAATGAAGATTCGTTGGTCTTTAAGTTGACAGCTTCAAAAAGACGAATATCCGCTCCAACAGTGTCGCCTTCTTCTAACACGACGATATCTCCAATTACTAAATCAGTGGATTTAATCTTTGTTTTCTTTCCATCTCTCACAACAGTGGTTTCCGGAGAGGAAAGCTTTTTTAAAGCTTCAAGCGATGTTTGAGCCTTGACCTCCTGGACTGTTCCAATAATGGAGTTCATGATAATAACCGCTAGAATGATAAAGACATCTGGCCAGTCGCCTGCTCCAAAGAAATCAAAGGCTCCAGCTTGAACTGTTTCAAAAATTGAAACCCCAATGGTCACTGCAATCGCCGCGAATAAGACATAAATCATTGGATTATTCATCTGTTCGAAGAAGATAACAATCCAAGATTTCTTTTTCTTTTCTTGAAGTTTATTTGGCCCATATTTTTCATAACGGGCTTTAGCTTCCTCACTGGTCAAACCAGTTTCTAGATTAGTATTTAGACTAGAAGCGGTCTCTTCGACAGAAAGAGTTTCGTATAAAACATCATCCTTTTTGAATAATGATTCGGTTTGTTCCTTATTTTTTTTCATCATGAACTCCTTTCAAAATGCAAAAAAATAAACCAATTAGGTTTAATATAACTAAATTAAATACAAGATGATAATCTTCATTCAACGTTTTAAGTTTATCATAATAAAATATTTTATTAAAGACTATATAAGTGGTAGAATTGAATATATGAAAAAGAGAAAAAAGGTTTTAATTATAATCTTAGTTCCTCTTCTTACCATCGCTGCATTAGGCGTTGGCTTTTTTGGAACGTTTTATGTTAACGATTCCACTAAAAAAGAAGTTTATGATGATTTTGATCTCGTGGAATTCGCTCCATCTTTGATGTCAAAATCTTTGGATAATGCCAAAGACACGGCGAAGATGAATCTTCAAATCAGTGAAAAAGAACTGAATTCTGTAATTTTCTCCGTTGTGGAAGATAAGATTCCTGAAAACATAAGACAATACACGGATGGAGTTTATTTAACCATCGATGAAAATGGTCATTACTATTTTGTGGTCAAAGCTAATTTCTACGGTTTTAGAACTATCGCTAAATTATCGTGCACTCTCGACTATATCAAAAATCAAGAAGATATAGGGGAGAGTTATATTGAATTTAAGATTCAAAATTATCAACTTGGCCGTGTTCAAGATTTAGGTGGTATCATCCATTTCATTATGGAAAAGGTTCAACTTAAAGACTTACTCCAAAACATTCTGGCGGGCCTTGGTTTTAATTTTGTTGTCGACCTTGATAACGATAAAATAACTTATAAAGTTAAAGATGCGATTGCTGATATTAAAAACAACTTAATCAGCGGAGAATCTTCTAGCTATGAAATGTTCTTCTATCTTTTTGAGGAATTTATCAGACAAGATATCGTTAAATTCAATTTTTACGAAGATAATAAAATGAATATTAATATTTTACTCGATCGTCTTGGGGATAATTCTATCAGTGGAAAAGCCTTAAATCTTGATATTCATAACAATGTCACCGAAAGAGTAGAAACACTGATGGATAATAATGCGATCAATGATGAACAAGTCACAGATATGTTCCAATACTTCTTCCATGGTTACGACCATGTCGATGCGAATGTAAGAAGCGTTGTAAACGACACCGATTTTAGTGCGATTAGTCCTACTTGGGATAAAACTGGTTATCAGGGCTTTTCTGTTCTTCACACTAATACTGATTTAGGACAAATCATTCAAGACCAAGTCACCGGTAATCCAGAATCTTTCTCTAAACTCACACACGGAGAAGTCTTCGCTCACCTTGAAGAGAATCAATTAGATTCCTTCTTAAGAGATAAAGATACACTTATTGGTTATAATCTACTTCTCACGAGAAATGAAGAAGATGGTTATGTCTGTAATTATCTCGCTATAAGCGATATTTATACCGATGTTTCCACAGGATACCTCCGTATCTATGTCGGCTTATCCTTTAATGGATACGAAAGAAACGTTGTCTTAACTTGTGAAGATACGGAAAACACTTCTCCATACGAAATTAAATATGTCATCCGTCGTATACAAGTTGGAGATCGCGAAATTCAAAGTGATCTTGGCGAACAATTAATTTCTTATATTGGTTCCGCTTTCGGCAGTCTCAGTGACTTCCAATTAGAGGTCGATCCATTGGGAGATAATATTGGGTATGTAACCTTTAATTTCGAAGATTCTCTCGATTCAACATATAAAGTCTATATCGACTCCAACCACAAAAAACTAACGGTTGAGGAAACCGAGATGGCAGATGGTAATGGACTTCTTCAACTTCGAGCGGTCGATCAATAATTAAAAAAATGCTTCGCAAATGCGAAGTTTTTTTATGCTTAGTGAGTGGGGAACATTCCTCGCAAAGCCCAGGCTAAGAGGACATTGACCGAGGAAGCAGAAATCACCGCAATCGGAATGATAACAAAATATGGAATATTAAAGGTATCAATATTAATCATGAGGATGAGGTGACAGAAGCTCGCTCTTGCGTACCCAAACATCAATTCTTTAAGGAATCTTCTTTTCGGAGTTTTCGATGGGTAAAAAATAGAGGATAGAGAAAAATAAAGAAAAACAGCGATTGAATAAGATCCATACACGGTGACAGTGTTCGTGATTTTTGAATTAATTCCAAAATAATTTAAGACAATAAGACCAGCGATTAAAGCAAGGCCACATAAAATAGAAATAATCGAACGAAGCAAAATTCTTCCTTGAATACGGCAAGTATCCAAAAACGGAGAGAAGTGAGAACGAGAATTATCATCTAAATAGATAGTTTCAATAGGAATTGAATAAATAATATATTGTTTTAATTGGAATAAAACTACTTGATTCATCTCGTATTCGTAACGATTACCTTTAACTTTGATAAGTTCATCGAGATATCTAATTGGAAAGCCACGTAAACCACATTGGTCATCAGCGATATATTGTTTGGTTAACAAGGAACGAGAAACTTTGCTCCAATCATTACCAAAACGGCTTCTAAATGGAACTTTTTTATTAAATCTTCTCACTCCAAAGATTAATTCATTTTCTTCTTCTAAAGCTTCGTAGACTTTTAAAACATCTTTGATTCCATGTTGCCCATCACCATCAACAGTGATGACATATTTAGCTTCTGGAAAATTTTCTAATAAATTTTTAAAACCAAGTTTTAAAGCCGCACCTTTACCTTTGTTTTTTGGTTGTTTGAAATAAGTGACATAAGGGAGGACTTCATTAAAGATTTCATCATACTCATCCCCTGAACCATCGTTGACTAAAAGAATAGGAAAATCCTCGTTATATAAACTCTTAACAGTGTCGATTAATAGTTTATCTGGTTCAAATGATGGAATGAGAATGACAGCGTTTTTCATTATTTACCACTAATCTCATCCATGAGGGCTTGTTCAGTGGAAAGATCTTCACTAATTGGAGTTCCCCAATAATAAACCGCTGCTAAACCTGGACCAATGTTCGTGCCTGAAGATGGTCCACAATCTAAAAGGATAACTTCTTTTGGCTTGATTTCGCTAATAACGAGATCTCTAAGAAGTTCAGCATTCTTTCTTCTATCGGTGTTAGCGATGAAAAGAATTTGATTTTCTGGATCGACGATTGTTCTTTTCACATATTCAATGGTGAAATCTAAAGCCTTTTTAATGCCCATAGCTTTAGTTAAAACAGTGGTCATACCTTGACGATTGAATTCACCTAATGGTTTAACCCCCACCATCGTGCCCATAAAGGCTTTTCCTTTAGAAATACGGCCTTTTCTCGCTAAGAACATGAGGTCATCCATTGGACCCATTTGGTGAAGATTGTATTTGACTTCTTCAATTTTAGCCATAACTTCATCCAAGGATTTGCCTTCATCTCTCATCGATGTAATTAAAGTGACAAATAAGGAGATAGCGACACCGTATCTAAGGGTATCAATGACTTCCACACGTCTTTCTGGATATAATTCATTTAATTCTTTCTTCGCCATTAAACCGAAGTTATAGGTTCCAGAAAGCGCGCCGGAAAGGGCGAGGAAGATAACATCTTTGCCTTCTTTGAGGAATGGAATAAAGGTTTCTTTCATCTCTTCAACACTTGGTGGAGTTGTCGAAATGGAATTTTTCTTATCTCTTAATTGCTTATAGAATTCATCTGGTGATTTGAATAATTGCCATTCATTGTCACTAACATGATCCACTCCATTGACAATAATATGGTTTGGAGCAATGGCATCTAATTTGAATCTTTCTTGTAATTCTTGATTAAATTCACAGTTTGTATCTGCGATAACAACATAATTGTTCATTTTAAAACACCTCAAAGTAATTATACATTTTTTTCATTTTTTTAATATAATATTTAAGTTGTATGTTTCAGTTAATTGTTCTTATCGTTCTAGCGTCATTCATCTTAATAAATGACCTTCTCATCCCATTTATTATTTCCATCATCGTTGGAAAAATTCTTTTTGATAAACATTTGGTTCGTCATAACCAAGAAGAATGGGCTCGAGGAAAATGTTCAGAACCTGATGATTATGAGCAGATGATGATGTGGAATGAAGGATTAAAATGGGCTGAAGATAATAAAAAATACATGTCGGAAGAAATGGTTATTTCTGAAGGAAACCATCTCTTTGGAGAATATTATAATTTTAATAAGTCTAGAACTGTCATCATCATGCCAGGAAGAAGAGAGACTCTTCAATATTCTTATTTTTATGCCCCAGTCTATAAAGATTTAGGGTTCAATGTCCTCGTTGTTGATAAAAGAGCCCACGGTCTCAGCGATGGGGTCTACGAAGATGGTGGTCAACACACTTATGTCGACTTATTTGAATGGGCGAATCTCTTAAAAGATAAATATAACATTAATGATGTTACTCTTCATGGTATCTGTATTGGAAGTGAATCTTGTATCCACGCTTATGCGAATGAAAATTGTCCTTCTAATATCACCAAAATGGTCGCGGATGGAATGTATATCAATTTCCGTGAAACCTTTAAAAATCATATGAAGAAAGATAGAAGAACCATCTTCCCCAATCTTCAATTCACGATGTTATGGGCGAAGCATTACACCAAAGCAGATTTCTCTCATAATGGTCCAATTAAACAAATTAAAAAAGTTCATAAACCAATCTTGCTTCTTTATAGTGAATTAGATGTCTTCTCCACTCCTGAACAAGCGAAAGCGTTATATGAAAAATGTCCTTCCGAACACAAGAAGTTAGTCTTCTTTAAGAAAGGACGTCATAGTCATGTTCTCTATAACAACAAAGAACAATATCGTGCGGAGATTAAAGCATTCTTAGATGAGCTTTAATAAAGCTCATTTTTTGATTTCGGTTTCTGCTTCTTTTTTAAGTTCATTAATTTTTAAACGAACAATATCACCATGTTCATTAATAGCGTTGATATTAAACAATGGGGGTTCAATCATTTCTCCAACATAGACATGGTAACGATGATACCAATGTTTGCGAGGTTTAATATAGATTGGTAAGACCGGTGTCTTTGTTCTTGCGGAAATCATCGAAGTTCCATTTTTAAAATTTTTTAAATCATCGTCTCTATTGATATGTCCTTCAGGGAAGATTAGAAGCGCTCTTCCAAAGTTGAGAGCGTTATTGCATTTTGAAAGCGCTTTTAAGTCATTCTCACCACGCGAAATTTTTATCCCACCTAAGCCATTTAAACCAAAAGACATAACCTTGTGATTATTATAGACTGCTTCGGCGATGAGCATTTGCACTCTTCTTCTCCAAAATGTCGAAATTAAAACCACGGGATCTGCAAAAGAAGAATGGCTAGAAGCTAGAATAATAGGCCCATCAATCTTAGAGAATTTATGGGTGATTCCATAGTCGTGAACTTTGACGCGATAATAGATATTTAAATGGCTGTAGACAATAAAACGACCATAATCCCAAAAGAGAAATTTGAAAGAAAATACGGGGGTTTTGGAGCGTTTTTCTGTTAATTCGCCCATTTTTTTAAGCATTGAATTAATTGATTCGTTTGCGGCAAGAAGATCTGTTTCATCTTCGCTTTCAACAAAAATAGGAGTCCCAATCATCATATGATTACGTCTTTTAAAGGAATAATGACCATCACTATAAATTGGAAGCAAGGGGATATTGAGTGCTCTCGCTATTTTGATATAGGAAAAATCATTTCTTTTTTCAAATGGAAAAGAGTCGGGATAAACAACAATCTTTTTACCCTTCTTTAATAATTTTTCAGCCTTGAGCCAACATTCAGGATCGTTGATGTTTAAAGCCCCCGCTCTTTTTAAGATATGGGCCTTAAATCTGCCGTTTTTAAAAGCATCATCACCGACAATAGGAACAATCTTTTTAAAATAATATAAAAAATACAAAGACGTATAGTCTTTATTCGAATGATAATTAGAAACAAAAATAATCGGCCCTCTCACCTTTCTTTTTTGTTTGGTCTTGTTTAAAAAATAGACTTTACGCTTAAAATAAAACCAATTATAAGGGAGACCGATTATTTTAAATAAATAATACATCTTATTTTACAATTCCAAATAAGAAATCGTAGACATCTTGTTTACCAGGAATGAACCCGACCTCTAGATATGGATATTTATCACTTAATCTTTCTTGGATTTGTTCAATGATTTCTTCATTAATGCTTTGGCCATAAAAACTAAAGGCCACTTCTTTGTTATCGATATCTGGAATTTTTTCAAAGAGCTCCACGACCGCATCCACGATATCTTTGTTCGCTCCAACGATTTTATGGTCGATACTTTCGACATAATCTCCAGCATTCGTGGTTATTCCATCAAGTTTAGAATCGCGGAATGACTTTGCGACAAATCCATTATAGATACGTCCATGCCCATCTTGGATTTGCTTGAATAAAACTTCAGGATCTTCTTCGCTGCCCATCATCATCGATAAAGCACTATAGCCTTCTTGTAATGTAATGGTAGGAGCAACATATATTTTGCTATCTTTATAAATCTCTTTGGCTTGGTTGACCGCGAGCAAAACGTTTGGATTATTTGGCAAGAGAATAATGTTATCAGCGTTCGCTTCTTTAAAGGCTGTTAATAATTCTTCAATGGAAGTGTTCATGGTTTGACCACCATTGAGGACGATATGGCAACCAAGTTCCTTAAATGTGCTGATGATTCCATCCCCATTAGCGATGCTAATAATCGCTAGAGGAATGCGTTCATTACTCTTGATAGAATTATGTTGAAGAGACATATTTTCAATCTTAATAGTCAAAAATTCACCATATTTTTGGGCAATTTTTAATATTCTGTCTGGTTCTTTAGTGTGAATATGAACTTTCACAATAGTGCCGGTCACCGTCGCTACGATGGAATCTCCAATTGGAGAAATCTCTTTGATAAAATCTCCAAGTTCAAAAGAAGAGATATTAATCTTTGAGGCTAATAATTGGAGCAAGAATTCAGTGCAATAGCCATAATCAAGAACACTATTCTCATTAAATTTGGTGAAATCTAAAACTAGATCACCATTATGTTCTTCGTGGAATGAGAAATCACTGGTTTTTTTAACTTCACCATTAAAGTGAGATAAGAAACCTTCATAAATAGTGAGAAGTCCTTTGCCCCCAGAATCGATAACTCCAGATTCTTTTAAAACTGGTAAGAGATTTGGAGTGTTATCTAAAGATATTTTCATCGCCTCAACGATGTATTTTAAGAGTTCTTCAATTGTGGTCTCATCATTGATTAAAGTAACAACATTTTCATACCCTTCGCGAGCGACCGTAAGGATGGTACCTTCGGTAGGCACAAGAGTGCAGTTATAGGCGCAGTCATAACCAGCTTTCATAGCGTCAAGCAAGTCTTTGACACTAGCATCTGCTTTTCCCTTTAAGTAAAGGGAGATGCCTTTATAATATTGAGATAATAAAACACCAGAATTTCCTCGCGCACCAAAAAGAGCCCCGCGAGCAAAAGCTTCGGTGATGTCTGAGATATTCTCACTGTCATCTAAGGCTTTAATACCATGAAGGAAAGTGACACGCATATTTGTCCCTGTATCACCATCGGGAACAGGGAATACATTTAATTCATTGATAAGTTTAGTGTTTTGATCAAGAAGTGAATAACCCGCTTCTAAAAGGATTTTGAAGTCTTGACCATTGATACGTTTTGAAGATTTGTCCATTTTAATAACCAAGGTAATATTTTAGATAATATACGAATCGTTTTCAAATTATATTTTGAAAAGAGAGATTATAGATAATTAAATAATGTGAATACTCAAATATTTCTTAGGATGTCTTCTAAAATTAAGAGCGTACAAAATAAAGTGATAATGTTCATCGTGTTCCTCAATTTCTTCATTTAATCCTAAAGGTAGAATATATTTCATTGGGAAAAAGGCAATCAGAAGAGCAATTACCACGATTGGTAGGATAAAGAGAGGATTGCCAAATGAGAAGGATAGGCTCACCGCGATGAGATATACTTTCATGCTCACTCCTAAATAGATTAAGGCACTACAAATGATAACAAGATTAGCAAAACTATGATCAAGAGGAGTGAAATATTCATTACAAATAGCGACAAAGATTTGACCGATTAAGGCTCCAAGCATTAAAGAAGGAACTGTTCTTCCTCCGATATGGAAGAAATTAAATGCAAAGATGATAAAAACAATGCGTAAGGCAAATAAAATGATTAATTCTGAAGATAATAAATCTCTAGCCTCAAATAATTCTTCTCCCATCCCAATCGCTAGTTCAAAATCAAAACGTCTCAAGGAATATGCGAAGGCGCTTGCTAAAACAACGCACAAGATGACTGATAACCAGGTTTTTGGATCAAAATAATCTCTAAAAAAGATGACAGCTTTATTAAGAACAAAGGATAATAAACAGCAGATGATAAGAATAATTCCAAAGGAAATAAAGAAAATTGAGACATTATTGCCAAAGGAAAGCTCAACATCAAAAAGTTCATAAAAGAAGGCAAATGGATTAACTTTGCCTTCCAGCAAATATTCTTTTAAAAAGCAAAGTCCAGTTAAAGTAGAATAGGCAATAACAATCTCTAAAAGAAGGAGGAAAAAAGGTTTCCATTTAAACCGATGGCGATATTCTTCAAAATAATGCACAATCCCGGCGATAGGATTATGGAAGGCAAGAGCAAAACCAATAGAAGCTCCCATATGAATCATCGTGTGGCGTTGATACCGTTTAAAGAAACGATGGAGCATCACCACGAATAAGGTGCCGACCATAAAGATGGTTGGTAAATCTCCATCTAATGGAAGGCCAATCATAAAAGTTATACAAGCGCAGATAAAGACGCTGACAATATCTAGTAACGGGGAATAAGGGAGATTATGTCTTAAATAATCTTCGATATCGTTGATATCACCATGTAGGTTGTCAAGCCATATGACAAAAATCTCGACCAAAGATAAGAAAAGAAGAATGAGAAAATAAGCGTAATGAGGAACATTTTCCCACAACCAATTGGTGAATTGTAAACAATATGGAATTGTAAATTGGAACAAAAAAGACAAAATTCCTAAACATATAGGAGCGACAATTAATAAGAAAATATATAAAGCTTTTTCTTTTTTGTTCATACTTTTATAAGAATAACATAATTATAGAATAATAATAAACAAAAAAGGAACCTCTTAGAGATTCCTTTTAAGTTAGATATTTACTTATTTTTTTACGCTGTCTTGGTTTTTAACGGCATTGATTTGAGCGGCAACCGCATCAGCATCGCCAAGGTAATAAGATTTAATTGGTTTGAGTTCATCATCTAATTCATAGACGAGAGGGACGCCGGTAGGGATGTTAAGATCAGCAATATCAGCATCAGAGATATTGTCTAAATATTTAACAAGCGCTCTAAGGGAATTGCCGTGAGCGGCGATCAAGACTCTTTTTCCTTGTTTGAGTTCAGGAACGATAACTCCGTTATAATAAGGGACAACACGAGCGATTGTGTCTTTTAATGATTCATGTAATGGAAGTTCGTTTTTATTAACTCCAGCATAAGTTTTTTGTTTGGCTGGATTTCTTTCATCATCTTCTTCTAAGGCTGGTGGGGCAACATCGAAGCTTCTTCTCCAAAGGTGAACTTGTTCGCTGCCATATTTCGCTGCGGTTTCAGCTTTGTTTAAGCCTTGGAGAGCGCCATAATGTCTCTCGTTGAGATGATAGTCTTTAATAACTGGTAAATAATCTTGATCAACACCATCAAGAACATGCCATGCGGTGTGAATGGCTCTTTTTAAAGTTGAGGTGAAAACAACATCAAATTGGAAACCGGCTTCTTTAAGAAGTTTTCCACCATTGATGGCTTCTTGAACACCTTTTTCACTTAAATCGACATCGGTCCAACCGGTGAAGAGATTAAGTTTATTCCATTCGGATTCACCATGACGAATTAAAACTAATTTAATCATACGTATCTCCTTTTAATTCCTTAATTATTATACAAGAAAATGTAAAACTTTATATCAATTTTTTAAGAAATGATATAATCAAAATATGCTCAATTTATTAAGGAAAACTTTCATCAAAGATTATACTAATGTTAAAGATCCAATCGTTCGTCAAAAACATGGTGTTTTAGCGACAATTCTTGGTTTAATCATCAATCTTTTGACCTTTGCTTTTAAACTTCTCGTTGGAATTTTTGTGCATTCGATTTCTATCATCTCTGATGCGATGAATAACTTAAGCGACCTAGGGACTTCCACTATCAACTTAATTGGCTTTAAATTATCGAATAAAATGCCTGATAAAAAACATCCATTCGGCTATGGAAGAATTGAATATATTTCCGGATTAATTGTTTCTATCATCATTATTATTGTCGCGGTTGTTTTAGGATATACCTCTATTAGCCGTATTATTAATAATGAAATTAGTGATTATACGAATGATGTTTTTGTCATTGTGACCTTTGTGATATTAGGGGTTTCCATTCTCTTTAAATTGTTACAAGGTTTAATCTACCGTAAGATGTCAAAAATCATCGATTCAGTATTGTTAAAAGCCTCAAGTCAAGATTCCTTTAATGATGTCATTTCCACCACAGCTGTTTTAATCGCAACAACCGTAGAATATATCATTTATAAAAATGGAATAATTGTGAATATCGATGCCTGGATGGGTATTGCGGTTTCCATCTTTGTTTTAATCACGGGCATTAGATTAACCATTGAAACCTCTTCACCATTAATTGGCAATTCTCCAGACCATGATTTAATCAAAAATATCACCGAAGATATCTTAAAATTTGAAGGGGTCCTCGGTGTTCATGACACTATTTTCCATTCCTATGGAGTGAATGTCACATTTGTGACATGTCATGTGGAAATCGACGCGAACGATAATTTTATGAAGGCTCACGATTTAGTGGATGAAATTGAAAAGGAAATCTCTATAAAATATCGTTTGGTTTTAACCACACATATTGATCCAATCGAAACCAATAATAAAGAAATCAATTTTCTTAAAGAAAAGACAAAAGAATTGTTAGAAACATATAACAATCATCTCACCTTCCATGATTTTCGTTTTAAATACACGGATAAAGGGACGATTGTCCAATTTGATATTGTAGTCCCTTATGAAGCAAAAATTGATTGCGAAGACCTTTATAACTACATCATTAATGAATATAAAAAGATAGATGAGAAATATATCCCATCTATCAACTTTGATAACGATTTTATCGGTTAATTATTCGAAGAATAATGAAGCCGCGCCAATCTTTCCAGAGTCATATCCCAGTTCAGAGACGAGGATTTCAACTTTTGGAGTGCAAGAATAACCATAATCGCGGTCTTGACAATATTTCACAAGTTTGTTGATTAAGAATGGGCCTTGGTTTGCAATACCGCCAGAGAGAATTAAAGCATCTGGTCTAAAGATATTGAAGTAATTGAGCATTCCTTCTCCAAGATAGGAAACATAATTATCAACGACTTCTAGAGCCTTTTTGTCACCTTTTTTCGCCGCTTCAAACGCTGTTCTTCCATCTACTTGTCCGTTTTCGTTTTTAATTTCCCACATGATGGAATTTTGATCTTCTTCCATCGCTTTCATCGTGTCTTTCACTAAGGCAGTGGCTGAAGCGTAAGCTTCAAAACATCCATGACGTCCACAAGAACATGGTCTGCCATTTAAAGAAATGATGATATGTCCAAGTTCGGCACCTTTACCTTTTGCGCCTTCGTATAATTTTCCATTGATAATAATTCCGCCACCAACGCCAGTGCCAAGGGTTAAAACAATAATATTTTTAAATTTTTTACCAGCGCCAAAGCGAGCTTCGCCTAAGGCAGCAGCGTTCGCATCGTTGGTGATTTTGACTGGAAGATCGATTTTTTCTTGGAACATTTTAACAATTTCCATGTTATGGAAATCAATGTTATTAGAATAATCGATGACTCCGGCTTCACTATCAATGCTGCCTGGAATGCCAATACCAATACCTAAAGTGTTGGATTTATCATATCCGTGAAAATCTAAATATTCTTTAGTGATTTTAATTAGATTATTAACAATATCTAAACCTTTATCGCCTTTGTTTAAAGGCATAGAAAAGGAATCTAAAGCTTTTCCTTCTTCGTTAACTGCACAACCCTTAATCGAGGTTCCGCCAACATCAATACCAATAGCGATCATGGTATAATCCCCTTTATTTTCGTAAATCTATAAATAATTATAATACCAATTCTTATTTTAAGAAAATAAAAACACGAGAAAACGTGATTTTATGATTATGTTCAAATATTATTTCTTTTCCAAAGCCATAATTGATGACTTGATGATTATTATTTTGTAAATAGATAAAAAAATAGATGATATATAATATCATCTAATCTAATCTCATTGGTGCAGGTGGGGGGACTTGAACCCCCACATCCTCACGGATAATAGATTTTGAGTCTATCGCGGCTGCCATTACGCCACACCTGCAGCGAAATCAATTATATAGAACTTTATTTTATAAAACAATAATTAGAATAATGGCGAAATAATTTTCAAAAGGTTGCAAATCGCACGAGGAATTAACCGCAATTTGAAATCCTTTGGTACAGGTTTAGAAACTTTGATCATCTCTTCAAAATCATCACTTATTTGTTTCATACAATCACATTTATATAAAACAGCGCCACATTCAAAATGATGGACTAAACTTCTAAAATCAAAATTAATGGTCCCAACAAAACCAAGTTCTCCATCCGCAATAGCGCTCTTCATGTGATTAAACCCAGGAGTGTATAAATAGATATTAACTCCTGCATCTAATAAATATCTAAAGTTGGCTTTAGCCATCATATAGACAAGTTTCTTGTCAGGAATACCAGGAAGGATTAAATTGACTTCCACTCCTCTTAAGGCGGCGTTTCTCATCGCATCGATAAGCGCGTATGTAGGCACTAAATAAGGAGTAGAGATATCCACTCTTTTCTTCGCGTAATTGATGATATTTACATAGGTTTGTTCACCAATTAAGGCGTTATCAATTCCACCAGGCCCATCGCCAAAGGGCATGACGACACCAGAGTCTTTAAATTTATGATATCTGTAGTTTAAATATTTATCATAATCACTGACTTTACCTTCGCACAAATTATAATTTTGTAAGAAAGTGACAATGAGATTATTAATAGCCTCGCCTTCAATTTTAATCATCGTATCTTTCCAATAGCCAAAACGGACAATCTCATTTGCGTATTCATCCGCTAAATTTATGCCACCGGTAAAAGCCATCTGATGATCAATGACCACTATTTTACGGTGATCACGGTTATTATAGACACCGGAAAGAATTGGTCTAAATGGATGGAATTTATAGCATTTAATACCGCATTTCCTAAGTATTTTTGGAGTTCTTGGAGAAATCGTGCCACTACAACCCATATCGTCATAAATGATTT
This sequence comes from uncultured Bacilli bacterium, assembly GCA_905236535.1. Taxonomy (GTDB): domain Bacteria; phylum Bacillota_I; class Bacilli_A; order RFN20; family CAG-826; genus RGIG3315. The sequence continues at coordinate 1,099 of CAJOQN010000010.1, read as the reverse complement.
TGACCTCCACTCCTTCTTTGGCTTTTTGAATGAGAATGTCTTTAACTTCATTCCATTCTTTGCCATCGGTGATAATGAAAAATTCAAGGAAGATAAACTCTTTCGCGGCTTTCAATCCTTCGATAAAAGCCGGGAAGAATTCTTCACCACACTTATAATATGTAACTTTATTATTCGTATGCATTCCAAGTTGGGTAACATTGGAAATGTAGTTAAAAGTTCCAACGGCGTGGCCTAGGTCTTTATCATACTTTCCCTTCTCTTTTTCATTTAATAAAAAATAAGGATTATAAGCTTCTCTTGTCGCATTGATTATCTTTCTATCTCTTTTTCTTAATCCGTGATTTCCAAAGATGAGATAAATCATCGAAGTGAAGAATGGTAAAAGAAGCATTCCAATAATCCATGGAATCTTAAATTCGGGATCTTCGGCTACATTAATAATTTTAAAGAAAATGAAGACTCCAATAATAAAGATAATGAATCTAAGACCTAGATATACTAATCCAATAATTATTCTTAAATTATTGCTAGTGATGTTTTCGCTTCCAATGATGTCAGCGATAACATCATCTAAGAAGAATTGAACAAAAATAAAAACCACCACTTCAAATAAAAGAATTAAGAGAATTAAGAAGTAGCCTGAGAATAAATTTCGAAAGAATTTTTTCATATTAATGGAGCGCCAGATGCGAATTGAACGCATGACCTCAACCTTCGGGGGGTTGCACTCTAATCCAACTGAGCTACTGGCGCATTTAAAGTATACTTTTTTTCTAAAAGTAATTAAAGATAAGGTGAAGATTATTAACACTTTCTAAAATTTTTTGGCTTAATTAATCATCTTTTTAGTGGTCATATTCTTAGATTTCACTATTTAAAAAACCACTTAAAAGTGGTTTAATTTATGTTTTGGAACCATAGACTAATTTTGATGCAATGAGCCCTTTTTCCATTGTGAACTAAATGGGGTTCAGTTCATTCTTCGACGCCTTTTTAATTTGGTTTATTTTGTCTTTAACGTACTGCAACAATCCCTAATTTTTATTTGGTACAAATTATTCCGACTGCGACAATCCCAAGTAAAAGTGAGTTAAGG
>CAJOQN010000009.1 GCA_905236535.1 uncultured Bacilli bacterium | reverse complement strand
GTCTCGTCTCTCTGATGACGCATATCAAAGCCGAAATCGTTGGTAATCCCCACGCGGTTATTAATAAATAAAGGAAACGATATAAATAATCATCTTGATATCCGTTATTATAAATAAGAGAGATTAAAAGCATCACTCCACTGAAAAGGGTCAATAAGACAAACATCGTTAAAGTAATCACAAACGGATAAAAGGAAACCTTAAATTCAAACAATGATAAGAAGCGACGAATCTTTGAGGTGTGATGATGATTCTTCCCAGAGGATAACACTCTTTTTTGATCAAAGAAGAAACCCCAGACCCATCTAATATGTTGGTTGTGATAGACCTTCCACTTCGTCGATTGCTCGTCATAGAAAGAGATATATGAAATATATTTCATTCTGATATCGTATTTATAGCAATAGGCGGTGAGCTCACTATCCTCGGTCATCCCCGTCCAAATCCAACCGCCAGCTTCATCAACGATATCGGAATTAATATAATATCCGGTTCCAGAAAGGACCGTTTTGTTGTACAAAAGCGATCTCGCCTTTGCGGTTATTGACATGATATGGGTGAATAAAATAGCACTTGAAACACTGAAGAAGTTCTCCCCGTTATTCGTGAAGGAACGATGGGTGACTCCAACTTCCGCTTTTTTGTTTTGTCTAACATTATTCATCACCTCTAAATAATGACGAGGAATGATGTTATCAGCGTCAAAGATGACATAGGCATCAAAATGAATATTATTTCTTTTAAAATAAGCGATGCATTCTTGTAAGGCAAAGCCTTTAGTCCTTCGATTATCGGTGAGATGATCTCTAATAAAATATTTAAAGCCATATCGTTTGATGATATCGACACTTGGATCATCTTCACTCTCCAAGATGAAATAGACCATAAAATGGTCGATTGGATATGATTGAGTGATTAAACAACGACAAATATTATCTAAGACCTCACTCTCATTTCTCGCGGGGACTAAAACTCCAAAGTTCGTGTATTTAAAAGAGGACTTGGCTTTCCTTTGAGGAACGAGTGAAGCAAAGAAATTAACAAAGATATGAAATCCAAAGACCAAAAAGAAGATGGTGGTTATCAAGGCGATATTATCAATGAGTTGTAATGCTAATTCGTGATTCATATTTTCTTCTGGGTGTCCCCAGGAAAAATATTATATGCAATATAAATGTTTTTTATTATCTATTTCGTAAAGATCTTTTTCTAAACTTTAAAGAATTAAAAATAGAGAAGATTTTCCTTCTCTATTTATAGTTCTTATATTACATATAAGAAGATTAATGATTGTCCTCCACCATCGACTTCACACTTGGGAAGACGAGAGTTAATTTAATCTTTTCTTTCAAGCAAATTCTTTGAATAGCGTAGGCTCCAGACATCAAAGCGAAGGGAAGTCCACCTGGAGAAGCGACCCATTGGGAGGCGAGGTAGACATTATGTAAACCTTTGATGTGTCCGTTATTCCAATACATGTTGTTCTTCTTGGTGAATAAGAAGGACATGAATGATCCACGAGTGACATTCGTGTAATTGTGGTAAGTCTTTGGAGAAACGACATCTAAGACTTTCACTCTTCCTTGTAAATCTGGATAACGAGCGATGAGGCGTTTAAGAACTTCTTCTCCAAGCTCTTTCTTTTTAGTTTTATAGTCTTTGATATCACTTCGATATAAATTAGACCAATAATAATAGTCATCTTTATATTGATCGATAAGAATGCTTAAGACGGTTTTATTCTCGTGTTTCATCAAAGTATCGTAATCATAATTACGAATGATGAAATCTTTCACTTCAAGAGTCCCCACTTTTAAAGGTTCACATTGAATGGAATAAATATAATCTCCTCCTAAATCGAAATCTCCATCAATTCCTAAATAGAAGACACAGCACGAAGGAGTTGGGTATTTTTTAGAATTAAAGATGCGTTTATCGAAATCTGGTTTCGGATATTTATTCTTTAAAATATGGGTTAAGAAATGATTGGTGTCACAGGCGGGCACTAAATAATCCCCATAAATCTTTTCTCCACTTTCTAAGATGACCCCTTTAACTTCTTTATTTTCAATAATGACATCTCTCACTGGAGCGTTCACTCTTAAAGTTCCCCCTAAATCGAGGAAGTGAGATTTCATCGATTCGACCATGCGTTTGGCTCCGCCCATAGGATAACCACCATTTCTCATGGCGATGGTTGAATATGAATAGACCATCGAAAATAAATTTCCTTCTCCTGGTTGCACGCTTACTAAAGCATGTCTAAGAGCTTTTGATTTAAAGCGTTTAGCGTAATCCTCACAGGAGATATTCATACTTCCTAAATAGGAAGGCCACACCTTTAACACATCGATTCCCATCTTTAAAAGAGATTTTAAAGGTAATTTATTAACCGGAACGATAACAGGAGTGTCAACCTTTGTGAAATCACTCACCATCTTAAAGAAATGATGAATATGTTTTTTATCTATTGGAGAGACTTCTAACCATCTTCTCTCCGCTTCTTTTAAATCGAAGAGGAAAGGAACTTTTTGTCCCTCATATTCAAAAGTGCCCCACGAATCTAAATCAATAATATCTTCTTGTTTAAATGCGTGGACGTTCTTCCACATTTTATTTAAGTCTGTCCCCTCTTTGGTTCCGGTGACCCAATGGATACATCCATCGAGATATTCCCCACCTCGATACCATCCAGTGCATAGTCCACCGACAGAAGGATTCTTTT
>CAJOQN010000008.1 GCA_905236535.1 uncultured Bacilli bacterium | reverse complement strand
CTGGTTTCTGAGGCCAGCGCGTCTACCATTCCGCCACGGCCGCATAAAGATACAATTATTCTTCTTTAACTCCGCGCTTTTCATCTTCCTCTCTTTGAAGAAGATTGAAATCAATCTTGTTCAGCTTTGTTAACGGCAAAGAATCTCTGAATTCGATTTCTTTCGGGACTGCCCAACGGATTAAATATTGACGACACGTTGTCATGATGGAATCCCTCATTCCTTCTTCATCAAAATATTTAGCAACCACAAAAACTTTGACAGCGTTTTGAAGCCTCGCGTCAGGAATACGAATCGCACAACACGCCGATACACCTGGAACTGATTCAATCAATCTTTCAACTTCTGTGGGGAACACTCCAACACCTGAGACCTTAATAACTCTCTTCTTTCTTTGCTTAAAATAGATGTAATCATCTTCATCCATATAACCGATATCACCGCTATGAAGCCAGCCATTAACAATGGCTTTTTTAGTATTTTCTTCATCTTTAAAATATCCGTTCATGACCGCTGGAGACTTCAAGACTATTTCTCCAAGTTCTCCACGTTTAACTTCGTTATCGTTCTCATCAAAGATTTTAAAAGTGATGCCTTCTGGAGCTTTTCCGATGGAGCCCTTGCGGTTAAATTTATATGTATTAACAGTGTTGACGCAGACGGCTTCAGTTAAACCATATCCTTCAAAGACACGGGATTGACCGCCATTAAATTTCATCGCATCGTTCCATCTTTGTTCAAGTGATTCAGAGATAGTGTCTCCACCGCAGAATGTCACATAGATATCTTTGATGTGCTTGTTATGAAGGAATTTTTCATCTTTGAGGAGTGATTCAAGCATAACCGGAACTCCACAGATGATTCCCATTGGGGAATGATTCATCGCATCAACAACTTCTTTGGGAGAGAATTTAGGAATTAAAACACAGGCAAAAGAAGAAACTAATGGAACATGCATGGCCATGCAAAGTCCAAAGCCATGGAAGGAGGGCAAAACAGCGAGCATCCCTCTTGATTTAGGATGGATATCTTCTTTTTTATTTCCTAAGAAATGGAATGAATATTCAGTGATGGAATTAAAGTTCCAATCCGAAAGACAAATAGTCTTTGGATCTCCGGTTGTGGAACCACTATGGAGGAGGACGGATGTCTCCTTCCATTTATCTTTGATATATGGTGAACCCTTTCCGGTAGGTTTAAGGTCTTTTAAGTATTTAAAGCCTTGGAATTTTCCTCTCCATTTGCCAAGTTTCTTTCGAATTTTATTGTTCATGAAGGTGTGATAGAACACCTTTTTAAACAAAGGTAAATCATCTTCGATACGAGTGACATAAATCTTAGAGGCGATATCGCGATATTTCTCAACTTCTTTGGCCACTCTTTGTTCAAAAACAAAGGCGTATTTTGTTTTAGTCTTACGAATGATATCTCTGACTTGGTTAAAAGGGGTGAATGGGTGCACTAAATTCGCAATTGCCCCAATCTTATTACAAGCGTAAAAGAGGACTAAAACATCAGGAATGTTTGGCTGAGCGATTAAGATGACATCGTTTTGTTTCACTCCTAAAACATTGCTTAAGATATCCGCACATCGATCAATTCTTTTTATAAAAGAAGAAAATTTAATCTTTTTGCCTTGATAATAGATCGCTAAAGCGCGAGGAGTAGCCTTGCTCGCCTCGAGGATGGTTTGATACATTGTTTTGTTTTCTAAATTTAATTTAGTCATAATTCTATCTCACAAAAAGCATCACTAAAGCAGCGATTCCCATCAAGATTGGTTCATGTAAGAGATAAACCCAAATCGCATGTCTTCCGACAAAGCAGAAGGGTCTTTCAAATTCTTTCCTTGAAGGAATAAGAGATTGTTTGTCTTTATAGAGAAGTTTAGCGACGATTGCTCCGAGGAAGAAATAACAAATATATGGGAATAAGGGGAGCCAATCTCCATAGAAATAAACTCCACCAGAAGTGATTAAATATTCTTCAGAGAAATCAAATCTCCATAAAGCTGGCATTGGGTATTGTTCAATTCCAGAAATCGACAACAAGGTTGGAATGACGATAATCGTGAATAGGAAGGCTCCTAGTCCAAAAGCCGCAAGAGCTTTCCAAGAACGATTTTGGAAGAAACAATAAATAAGAATGGACCACGCAAGAACCCCGATGACATTAAAGTCTAAAACGATGGATAGGTTGGGGATATCTCCACCATTGAATTGATATCTGGTGACCGCATGAATAATATTTGTCACTAGTGACAAAGCGCCCCACACCAATATCATTTGAGCGGCTCTCTTCCAATTGTTTCGAGAGAACGCACAACTAATACCAGAGATGAAGACAAAGCCAAATAAGGCTAATTGACGGATAATGACACGGATATTGCTGGTCCAATAGAAGTTAAAGATGTCATAACAAACTTTAAAGAATTGGACATTGTTATGATCATAAATGATTCCAGAATAGGTTTTAAAAAACCAAAAAAGGTGATCCATAATGACCAGCATCATTAAAAGACCACGGATAAAATCAATCTCATGAATTCTTTTTTCAAAGGCTCCAAGTCTCTTCTGTTCCACCATTATTAACACCAAAAGACAATCGTCCCAAGATTCTTCTCGCTGGTCTCAGTGTTTTTGATTTTGAAGTTGTTATAACCAGTGAGATTGTATTCAAAGGTTTCGATATCGTTTTCAATTTTCGTCGAATATTCGATTTCTATTTCTTCAGTTCCGTTAACACCGTAGACGATGAATTCATTGTTTGACAAAGACATGATGTTATCGGGAATTCCATTCTTGCTGAGCAAATAGCCATGATCCGCGAAAAGGAAGTTGTTATCTTCGTCTTTTGCGAGGTTTAAATATTCATATATATAATTTAAAGAATCGCTAAATTCACCAACCACAAAAGCATTAAAGGTTGAGCTCAATTTAGAAGCATCAACAATGTGTTTTGTGATCCCGTTGCCGTAAAGACAAGAAGTAACAAATGGAACCATTAATATTGCAACTTTAATACTTTTATTCATATGTTGTAATTATAAGTGATAATTTTATATCAATAAATATTTTTGATATAATTTCACTTTTATTATCTCACACATAAGGAGAGAGGTCTTGCTTTTTCATTATATATCTTTTCGTTTCTTTTAGGTAAATATTTATATAGAATATTTATATATGATTGATAACAAGAATATCAAGTTAACAGATCCTGAAGTTTATGAAGTTTTAAAAGCCGAAAGAAAAAGGCAAGAAGACAACATCGAATTGATCGCCAGTGAAAATTTTGTCTCTAATGCGATTAGAGAAGCTTGTGGCTCAATATTGACTAATAAGTACGCTGAAGGATATCCTTCAAAAAGATATTATGGTGGATGCCTCAATGTCGATAAAATCGAGTCATTAGCCATCGAAAGAGCGAAGAAACTTTTTAATTGCCAATATGCGAATGTCCAACCACATTCCGGTAGCTCTGCCAATATGGCAGTTTTCCGCGCTTTACTCAATCATGGTGACAAAGTACTCGGCATGTCTTTAGATGCCGGTGGCCATCTCACTCATGGCTATCGTTTATCTTTCTCAGGACAAGATTATGAATCCTATTTCTATGGAGTTAACCCAGATACCGGACTCATCGATTATCAAGAAGTTAGAAGAATCGCCTTAGAAGTAAAACCAAAGATGATTATCGCTGGGGCAAGTGCGTATCCACGTATTATCGATTTTAAAAAATTTAGAGAAATCGCGGATGAAGTAAACGCTTACCTTCTCGTCGATATGGCTCATATCGCCGGTCTTGTCGCGAGTGGTTATCACCCATCTCCACTTCCATATGCAGATGTTGTAACAAGCACGACTCATAAGACTTTAAGAGGTCCTAGAGGTGGGTTAATCCTATCCAATGATATCGAGCTTGGTAAAAAAATTGATAAAGCGGTTTTTCCAGCTTGCCAAGGTGGTCCACTAGAACATATTATTATGGGCAAAGCCATTATGTTTTTAGAGGATAGTGAACCTTCCTTTAAACAATATATCAAGCAAATTATAGATAACACTCATTCGCTTGTGTCTTCTTTGAAGGAAGAAGGGGTGAAAATCATCACCGATGGAAGTGATAATCACCTTCTTTTGATGGATGTCAAATCTTCCTTTAATCTAACAGGAAAACAAGCGCAAGAAATATTAGAGGAATGTCATATCACCGTCAATAAAAATTCCATTCCTAACGATCAAGAAAAACCGGCCTATTGTTCTGGCTTGAGGTTAGGAACTCCAGCGATGACGACCAGAGGTTATAAAGAAGATGATTTCTATTTAGTGGGTAAACTTATCGTTTCGGCATTAAAAGATTCATCAAATCAAAATATAGAATCGATTAAAAAGCAAGTGAAAGAACTTAATGATAAATATCCACTTCCGTATGAAAAATAAAGGCTCAACATACTGTTGAGTCTTTTCTATTAATATAATCCTTTTTTATAAAGCCCTTTATCGGTAAGCTCTTTTAAGGCTTTGACCACTGAAGGCTTATCTTCTTTATAAGTGACACCGTACCACACGGATGGAGTTTCTAGCAATTCAAGGGTCGCTCTTTTTTCATTCACTAATTCGGAGACGACTTCTGGAATGAGATATTCACTCTTAAGGTTAAGGGCGTTTTCTTTAAGGAATGGAATAAATTTTTCTTTTAATAAATCAATGATGTCTTTAGAAAAGACAAAGAGGTTCATTGATACAAGTTGGTTTTCTTCACATTTAAAGGCTTTCTCGTCTTCGTTTAATGGAGTGGCAATAATTTCCCCATTTTCATTTCTTTCCACGCTGGATTCCACCATTTTGGTGAGATAATTGTTCTCATCTTGGAAACAGACACCTCTTTTAACCGAACCATTCTCGGCGAGAGTGTTACTCACTCTAAAAGCGACATTTGCATATCTTCCTTTACTTCCACTTGGAAGTTGACGGATATAATCCGCGGCGACTTTATAAGTTTCTTGTCCATAATAGTCATCACCATTGATGATGATAAAGTCTTCTTTGATTAAATCTCTTGCCGCGAGCATCGCGTGAGCGGTTCCCCAGGGCTTCACTCTTCCTTCAGGGCATTTAAATGGAGCGGGTAAATCATCTAAATCTTGGAAGGCATATTCAGTTTTGATAAGAGGTTCCACTCTCTTACCAATTGTTTCTCTAAAAATCTCAAGATGTTCTTTCTTGATGATAAAGATAACACTATCAAAACCCGCAAGTTTAGCGTCATGAATGGAATAATCTAAGATGAAATTTCCATAATCATCCATCGGTTCCATTTGCTTAAGTCCACCAAAACGTGAACCCATTCCCGCGGCTAAAATAACTAATTGCATATCTTTTTCCTCTTTAATCCTCATTCATTTTATATTGTTATAAAAAGAAAAAGAAGAATTAAAAAAGACCGGTGTTTTGTCCCTCTCATTTTTCTTTTGTTGAAATCAAAATTATTTGTAATGGTATTCTTTGTCTTTTTAAAAATTAAAAGGCAGACCGTAAAGTCTGCCCTCTAAATATTTTTTTTAATTAAAGTTCAATAGCAGGTCTATGATTTGCTTCTCTAATCTTGTTGAGTTCGATTAAGGCGAGAGCATCTTTTTCGTCCTGTTTGGCTTGTTTTTCAGCAGCTTTCTTTTCAGCGGCGGCTTTTTGTTCTTCGCTCATCGCATCAAGCTTTGCTTGTTTCTTGGCTTCAGCATCTGCTTTCTTCTTTGCAGCTTTAGCATCAGCTTCCGCTTTCTTGGCTAAGAATTTCGCGTTTTCTTCTTCGAAGTTAAGTTTCTTCTTTTCACAATTTTCTTTAAGTTGTGCGATTCTTGCTTCTTCGACTAAGCGATCATTTTCTTCCGCTTCGAGTTTCGCTCTGGTTTCTGGATCAACCCATTCACCACCAGCAGCGAGGACTTCAGCTTTTTGGTCAGCGATGATGGCTTTGTTATCAACATTGGTGAATTTTTCAACTTTCATGAAGATGAACATCACGGCGATGATTAAGTAGCAGATACCTTCGACACCAAAGGCTAAGAAGGTGTGTAAGAATTGTTGTCCGGATTCTGGAACGATGGATTTAAGTCCGACAATGATACCGTTACAAATACCACTCATCGCGACCATGATCGCGCCATAGACGGCCATGGTGAAACCATCAGTACGAACACCGTGAACGGCTTCTTGGTGATCTAAGACATTCGCCATTAAAGCGATAGAGATATACATTGCAGGAGCGGTACCTAAGGCTTTAACACAGAAGGAAGCGACAGAAATACCAGAAATAGCCCCGATATTACCAACGAATCCTAAACAGGTAAAGGCTGCAGAAGCTGCTAAAGCAGCAACAAGACCGCCTAAGGCAATTGTTTTAGATTTTGTAAGTTTGTTAGCGATTGGCCAAACAATGACCATACCTAAGGCTGTTGGAATCGCACCAACAGTGTTGATGAGCGAGGAAACACTATCGCCACCGGTCCAAGCTTGGGAGAAGAATGACATATCGTTGTTCTTCATCATTCCACCGAATTGGTATAAGAACCAGAAGATCATAAGTAACCACCAGAATTTGTCTTTTAAACAAATCTTGATTTGTTGACCCATGGTAACCTTCTTTGGTTGAGCCTTTTCTTCGCCGTTTGTGGCAGCGGCTTCCGCGTTCTTAATATTTTCTTCAGTAATTCTTTCACGTGTGAAGTAATATTCAAGTAAACAACCAACCACTAAGGCCGCAATCATAACGATCATTAAGATGATCCATTTTTGATTTGCATCGTAACGGCTAACAGTTATGTCATAGTCGACGCCTTCAATTAATCCATTCTTCTGAATGAAGGAGAAATCTTTTGTAGATGTAACATCACCTAATTCTGGGTGAGCGAGTCTATACGCCTCGGTGTAGGTATAAACAGGTAATAATTGTAATAAGTCAACGATGAGACCACCGGCCATACCGGAGATACCAGCAGCACCGAGTTGAGCGGCCATAATCGCAGTACCTAATAAACCACGTTTTCCACCATCACGAGTGGATAAGTTAACTAAGGCACTATGTGAGGTATAATACATTGGCCATGCAAAGGCATAATATAAGTTATAACCAACAGCAATAAGGATAGAAGCCCAAATTTCACCAGAACCGATTGTAAGGTCTGCGCCTTCTTTAGCGGCAGGTGGAAGCGGAACGAGGAATAAGGCAATCATCGCCACTAAAATAAGTGGCATGCCTAAGAGAATTAATGGTCTAGCCTTACCAGCGAGTGATGGTTTTCTTTCCATTAATCTACCAATTAAGATGTTACCAATAATGATAACAACCGCGGATAAGATTGGGAGAAGAGTTTCAAATAAAGGAGCCCAAGTTCCTAATCCGAGAACTTTGTCCCAATATTGAATAAGCCAGATATTGACAACACCATTACCAACTAAGGCAAGGATCGGTCCTAATAAATAACCTAATCCAGCTTCTGGGAAAAGGGAGACTGTTCTGCTTTTAATTCGAGAGCGCATCAAGCCACTTTCGAAAAAGCTTTTTTTAGTTTTTTCAGCCATAAAAAACCTCCTAAATATTATTATCAAAGATAAATATTTTTGTATGTAAAACACCAATATAGATGTCTTAACCTTAGTAAGAGAAATTATTTATTTTGTTCTTTTTGTGCCTTTTTTGCAGACTTTTTGATAAGTTTTCTCTCTTTTTTGATCACGCGTCCTTCTTTGAAGAACTTATGGACACCTTTGAAGAAATGACCATTGAACATCATGATTAAACCATCAAGTTGATACCAGTGAATAGCCCCACCAGTCATACGGGAAAGACCTCTCATTGGAAGATGGAAGATACCCATGATTAAAGTGTTCGCGGTCTTTGGAGAGAATTTTTGAAGGAGTCGAATAACGACACGGATAACCCAAGAGAAGAATCGACCAGTCCACCCTCTTGCGTAACGGAGTTGTTCGACGGTGGTGTAATAGTTGACTTCAATTCTCTTCTTCTTTTTGAATTTAAGACGTCCATCTGGGATATCTCTACCTAAAACATAGGCAAATTGATTATCTGGAACATTCTTAACTTTACCTTCGAAATATAAAGCGCATTTTTCTTTATCATATGGACGGACATTAGTGGTTCCTTTTTGATGGATGCGGCCTTTGAGCCAAATATCTTTAGAAGAAGCGCCGATTGAGACATCGTATTCCCCTTCTTCAACTTCCCATTTGTTAGTCTTGACATTGAAGTATCTGAATGAATATTCATCAAATGGAATGGAGACTTCTTTTTCTTCACCTGGTTCAAGTTCTACTTTAATAAAACCTTTAAGTTCTTTTTTGGCTCTGAAGATTTTGGAATTGCTTAAACCAATATACATTTGAGCGACTTCTTTACCTTTAACATTACCGGTGTTTTTGATTTTGAAGGTCGCACCTTGTTCGTTAACTTTGAGATCGCTATATGCGAATGTGGTGTAACTTAAACCATATCCAAATGGATATAAAACATCGACATGGTTCTTTTCATAATAACGGTAACCAACATAGATTGATTCGCGATATTCACAGGTATTGATGTTTTTATGGAAGTAATTATATCCACCATAATTCTTATAAAAGAATGGATATGATTCGGAGAGTTTACCTGATGGATTAACCTTGCCGGTTAAGACATTCATGATAGCTCTTGCCGAAGCTTGTCCAGTAAGGTGCATATGGAGTAAGCCATGAACCTTTTTAGCAAATGGGATTTCAATCGCGCTACCACAAGATAAGCAGACAACGATTGGTTTATCTAATTTGTAAAGTTCATCTAAAAGCAGGAGTTGGTTGTCTGGAAGTTTCATGTTCACTCTATCGATACCTTCAGCTTCGCTTAATTCATCTAAACCGAGGAATAAGACGATAGTGTCGGCCTTTTGAGCGAGTTTTACTGCTCTCTTGACTCTGTTTTTAGATTTCTTTCCATTTAAATGGAAACCTGGTTCATAACCAACAAAGTCTAAACCATATTCATTAATGACATCTAAGACTTTATCAAGTCTGGTTGGGTTAACTAAAGATGAACCCGCGCCTTGATAACGTGGTTGTTCAATAAATTTACCGATAAAGGCCACTTTTCTTTCTGGTTTAAGTGGGAGGATATCGTGATGGTTCTCTAAAAGAACGATACTTTCTTCCGCGGCTCTTTGAGCTAATTCGTGGTTCTTATCTAAATCGACATCAACGGGGTGATTCTTAAGATTTTCACTGGTCGTAAGAATTAAATCGAGCATTCTATCGACACAATCATCTAAGATTGATTCATCGAGTTGGCCTTCTTTAACCGCTTTAGCGATATCTTTATTGGTGTCACCATCATTGAATGGCATTTCGAGTTCGTTATTCGCGATTAAACCTTTGATACGATCATCCGCGCCACCCCAGTCAGAAACCATGACGCCATCATATCCCCATTCTCCACGGAGAATGTCATTACAAAGATGAGTGTTTTGGTTAGAGTAATCACCATTAACTGGGTTATAAGATGACATGATGGTCTTTGGATGACCTTCTTTGATACCGATTTCAAAATTTGTTAAATATATTTCTCTAAGCGCTCTTTCGTCGACGACGGAATCCGCGGTTTGACGACGGAGTTCTTGAGAGTTACAAGCAAAGTGTTTTAAACATCCAGAGATGCCTTCGGTTTGAATACCTTGGATATAAGAAGCCGCTAATTTACCAGCGAGGTATGGATCTTCGGAGAAGTATTCAAAATTACGTCCACAAAGTGGATTTCTCTTAATGTTGATACCAGGACCTAAAAGGACATGGACTTTTTGATAGATCGCTTCTTTTCCTAAAGCAATACCAATTTCTTTACCGAGTTCTAAGTTCCAAGAGGAAGCAATAGCAGAGGCGGTTGGGAAACAAGTAGCTTTGAAGGATTCGTTGAGGCCAAGGTTATCGGCTTCCGCTTGTTGTTTTCTTAATCCGTGAGGACCATCAGAAAGAAAAATTGATGGTACATTGAGTCCCTCAATGTCTTGAGTTTGCCAGAAGTCCTTACCACTCATCAAAGAGGCTTTTTCTTCAAGCGTAAGTTGGTCGATAATGTCTTGGTGTTTACGTGGCATATTAGAATTTCCACCCTTTCTTTTTACCTATTGTGTTATATCCAATCCTGCATGCAGTTTTTCTAAAAAATGGAGGAATAGAGTGCATAAAGGAGACAAGTGTCCGCCAACGAAGACGTTTGTAAAGCTTTTTATCTGCTAATTTAAAAGCTCTATACATGTCTTTGTACTCTTTATTTTTCTCTTTAGTGCTATCGATATAAATATAAAAGTAAGATAGACAAGATTCAATAAATAATTCATGAAATACCATTTCTTGATGCATTTTATGCATAGCTTTTAGTTCATCATAGCTCACCTCTTTAAACATCGCATCCATCACTCGAAGTTGATGCTTATAGTTTTTTGACATATTTTGAGGAGAGATTGATTGTTCTGAAAGACCTACAGTATAAAGATAGATTGGTTTATCCAAATGGCAATATGTATTCGCATGAATCAAAACATGATAAACATATTGGTTGTCTTCATAGAAGGTGTGTTCCAAAAGTTCCATATGAGTTTCTTTAAGAAGTTCGGTCTTGGTAAAAACCGCGTGCATCATAATATAAAAATCAGGGCTGAAACGTTTAATCTTATCGAAAGACACCACTTCTTGGATGTGTTTTTTGAAATATTTTTTAACGGTGTTGATTTTGCGACGATTATCGCCACCATTTAAGACCGAGATATAATCGGCAAGATAAACATCAGGTAAATTGCCTTCGGCTTGATGTTTTTCGATGATGTCAATTAATTCATGTAATCCGTCAGAATCAAGGTGGTCATCACTATCAAGAACTTTGAAATAGAGACCAGTGGCATTTTTTAAACCAACATTAATCCCACTTCCGTGTCCTCCGTTCTCCTTATCGATAACACGGGCAAAAGGATGCTTTTCACAGAAAGCATGAGCAATTTCGCTGGTCCTATCTTTGCTGCCATCATTAATGACGATAACTTCGAGCTTGTCATCAAGACCAACTAAAAGGGATTCTAAACAACCTTGAATCCATTTCTCGCTATTAAACGAAGGGATGATTATGGTTAGTAACTTCATAGTGTGAGTTCAACATTAATTATAATGTTAAATAATATATTCGCAAAGTTTTAAGTTAAAAAATGATTATTTATCCTTATTTATAATATTATTAGCGACTTCAAAAGCCTTTTTGATAACCATATCCATGTTGTAATATTTGTATTCGGCGAGACGCCCACACAAATACATATTTGGATATTGTTTTGCTAAATTATGATATTTATCATATAAAGCAATATTTTCTTCATTTTGAATTGGGTAATAAGGATCGCTTTCTTTATTATCCTTATCGTATTTAAGAGAATATTCTTTTAAAATTGTGGTCTTGCCTTTGATATCTTGGTTAGAAAGATATTTAAATTCACTGATGCGAGTGAAATCTTCACTAGTTAAATAATTAACCACGGAATTTGGTTGATAATAAGTGACATCATATTTTTCAAAGACCAGTCTCAAAGAACGATATGGGAGCGCTCCAAAAGCATAATCAAATAATTCATCCAAGGCTCCAGTGAAGACTAATATGTTATTAAATTCTTCATTTTCAAAGAAGATTTTATCATCTTTGAATTTTAAGACATCTCTCGCTGAGGTATGAAGTCTAATATCAATATTTTCATGATTGAGCATCGCCTCAAAGATTTTAGTGAATCCTTCCACTGGCATATATTGATAAGTGTCAGCGAAATATAAATCATCATATCCTAAAACGACAGGAACGCGATTAATGACCGATTTATCGACTTTGTCGGGGTGAATGCCCCACTGCTTCGCGGTGTAATAAACAAAAACTTTTTCGTAGACAAATAAACCAAATTCACGAACATCCTCGTCATCTGAATTCATCAAATCGAGAATGCTCACTCTTGTTTGATTTGGATATAAAGCTAAAAGCTTATTTTTCAAATAGTCCGCTCTTTCTTTATCGAAACATTTTTCTAAAGAAGTAAAATTAAATGGAACAGGAACTAATGTCCCATCGATGTTTCCTAAAACTCTATGTTCATATTTCGTAAATGGGACAAAGGAAGAAAGATAATCAAAAACTTCCTTATAATTGGTGTGGAATATATGAGGCCCGTATTTATGGACCAAAACTCCATTTTCATCCTTATAGTCATACATATTCCCGCCAATTTGGGCTCTTTTTTCAATAATTAAAACTTTTTTATTTGCTTTTGCTAATAGGTTAGCAATTGTGGCGCCGGCAAATCCTGCACCCACAACAATAACATCATAATTTTTCATATTGTCTAGATTTTATCATAAAAGTGAGAATAGGACTATTAAAGATTATAAAGTTGATATTAGAGATTATTAAAAATAAAAAGGGATAAAAAAAGTGGCCCTCTCGTAGCCACAAACCGTTGCACTCAATGAGCAAGCTCAAGGTGCCCAAGTTAAGTTCCTTTGACTGGTGGTGCTTCTTGTTAACAATGCGTTTTGAATTGATTAGCGCATCGATGGCCAGTTTCCTCTAGTTATTAGCTTTGAGGCTGTTATCCTCTTTGTCATGTCCGGTGCTGGATTTATTCTGCCAAACTTAACGCAGATGCCAGTGATAGCAAGCTATCAGGGAGGATCGTACCGATAATCAATATCTCTATTGATTCTTTGCTAGAGCAACCGCCTAACTGAGCCCTTTAATACTCAGAGATTCCTATCATCAATTTAGAGGAATCGGTTGTCTTACCTAGTCTTAAGCTCTTAGACCGTTAATCATTAGAAGATGTCAGGAGACTGTAACTCTTCTAATTTAATCCACACGTTAGGTTGAATAATGTGGATGAGGTTTATCTAATCGCGATTAACGAATAGATGTCTATCCCTCTTTGATCGTGTCCGGCGGTGGAATTACACTGTTAAGCTCTAACTCAGCGACCACTGTAACAGGGAGGGGGGCCGTTTAACCATCCCGAAGGATGATAAGTTGGTTTGCAGTCATTGACTGGGAACTTTAATCCCAGAACCTCACTATCAACGTTGTGGTAATGGTGACTGTCTTTATAACCAGCTAAATTTGATAAACCTTCTTGGGCAATCCTCGCTATCAATAACGGGAGTTGCTTATTTCGCGTTTTGAGTTGATTTTAGCGCGAATGGTTTTTTAGAAGTAATTAGCTTCTAATTTGTTTTGCCTCTTCGACGGTGTCGGGCGGTGGATTTATGCTGTCAAATTCTAACTCAGCAACCACTGTAGCAGGGAGGTCGGCCTTGAAACATTCCGAAGGTGTTTCCGCTAGAGCAATCATTAATCAAGAATTTTTAATTCTTGAACCGCCGTATCGACTTCGTTTTCGCGGTGATTGTCTTACCTAGTCTGGAGGCTTAGATACCTATCGATATTTAAGTCCCATTCCGCTCGGTTTCCCGATTGGAATATTACATTATGCTCTTATATGAAAAATCCGTCAACACTTTTTTAAAAAATTTTTTATATTTTTTTAATTTTTATACTTTTATTTTATAAATAAAATAACTTTTTTAAAAAAATTAAATATTTATCGTTTTTTATTATTTATATTAATTATTTATATAGTTATACGCGCGTATTATTTTTTTCTTGTTAAAGAATATTTTTTTAAGTGGTGAGTTTTTCTTTTTTCATTTGGATAAGGATCATACCACTTCTCTCCATCAAATTTTTTCATCCCGTTTTCGCCATAACGGAGACGACAAAATTCTTCAACATTATTAAAGCTATATAACTTATGGCCCATGAAATCATATTCTTTAAACGGATAGATTACATCTCTTGGGAAAGATAAAGAGAAAACTCCATCCCAGTTTTGAAATGGGATGATAATAGTTTGAGAAACCATCTTAGAGTCTTTATATTTAATCGCCATCTCTTTTTCGAATTGTTTAAGTTTCTTTTTAAGTTTGAAAGGATGGATTCTTAAAATCGCATCTAAAAAGATATATAAAGGCATCCTTCTTTTTGAATATTTTATCAACTTTAAGTGTTCTTCTTTATTTTCTGGCACGCCCATAAAGGCCACGACATCGAGGAAGAAACCATTTTCACTTCCACACCGATTAGGCAAGGTAAATCTTGTCTTTTCGGCTAAAAATGAATTTTTATGACGAATCTTTATGGTGGGAATTAAAACGTTATAGCGATGATCATTTTCATAACAATCGAAGGTATATTCATCACTTAAATCTTTTTTTAAAGCCTCGATTAATCTTGATAAATCAAAATAATCAAAGACACAGTCGATATCATCATCCCATGGAATCATTCCATGATAATTATAAATACCAAGCGCACTTCCAAAACCTAAGGCATAAGGAATATTATTCTTTCGACACACTCTATCGAATTCTAAAACCATCTTCAAAATTAATTCTTGAAGTTCTTTTGAAGTGTGTTCTTGCCCATCAATATCTTTCCCTAAAGAGAAGGTCGAATTATCGATAATATAATCAACTTTATCCATACGTTAAACATTATGTCTTATAAAAATAGATAAATAAACATTTTTTTATTTACAAGTAAATAAGAGAAAAGAAGAAAAAATTATTTTACGAAAATCACAAAAATCTTCCTATTACATAATTAAGGGGGCATTTTTAAAACTATCTTCCTCTTAGTCAAAGCAAAGACGTTAAAACTCACTCATATAGAACAAGCTATATTGAGTTTGGGGGTTCTTTTCTGATATCGG
>CAJOQN010000007.1 GCA_905236535.1 uncultured Bacilli bacterium | reverse complement strand
ATTGGATGATAAGTCCTGGATGATAATATCTAATAGCCCATTTGGCGATATAGCCAGTGGAAGGAACCATACGGGAATACATATAGTTAATATATCCATGGCATTCATAAATATGCGCGGTTTTTTCTGGACGATAGGCCATAATCGCGGCTTTATCATTCATTCCAAATTTCTCAAAGCGTTCTTTAGCTTCTTCTTTAGAAACAATTTTTCTCGTCATTGGATAATCTAAATCCACGAGCCTTTTCATTTCTTGAATTAATTCCAAAGCCATTTGTCCATTTGAAGAGACGCCTGGAGTTAAAATTTGCATAAAGATTGAACGAGAGATATTGTAGGAGAATCTCACATCGAGTTCAGGATGGATATTATGCATCGCCATCGCCACTAAAAAACGGACGGATGCTTCATATATATGTTTAGCATCATCATCTTTCATAGTAAGTGGAATGACTTCAGAATCTTGATTGATGACATATGTCAATTCTCTAACACGGCGATTGACATAGGCGGCGATGAAGTTTTTATCACGACCAATAACATCTAAGACAGTGACTGGTCGTTCGAAAACCTTTACTTCACCATTGTAAGTAATTTTGATATCTGGCATCTTGTTATGCCTCCTTTTTGCAGGGTATATATATTTTATACAAAGATTTGATAATTACAACTCTATAATTAAAAATATCGAAAGATATTCACTTTTGATATCTCATTTTGCTATAATTCTTTTTGAATTATGGAGGTTCTATGAACAAAGTATTAGTCGTTGTTGATTATCAAAACGATTTTGTTAGCGGGGCTCTTGGATTTGTTGGAGCGGATAAAATCGAAAAAAAGATTCTCTCCCTCATCAAAGAATTTAGAGATAACGGCGATCAAGTTATCTTCACCAAAGACACCCATTATTCAAATTATATGGACACTGTTGAAGGAAAGAATTTACCAGTGCCACACTGCCTCAAAGGTTCATGGGGTCATGAATTGACCAATAATATCCAAAAAGAAGTCAAATATTCCCAAGTTATTGAAAAAGAGACATTTCCTTCCTTAACTCTTGGAAATACCTTACACGGATTAAATCCGATAGAGATTCACCTATGTGGACTCGTCTCCGATATCTGTGTTCTCTCTAATGCGATTATCGCCAAAGCGGCTTGCCCGAATGCGGAAATCTATATCCATAGGGACGCTTCCGATAGCTATGATCATGAAACCCAAGAAAAAGGCTATGAAATCGCTAAACATCTCCATATTAATGTTATTTAATTATTAGAAAGGACATATAACATCTATGAAAAACATGGTTTACATTCAAAGTGGTGGACCAACCTCGGTCATCAACTCTTCGCTTTACGGGGCTTATAAAGAAGCAAGCCTCCATCCAGAAGAAATCGACCACATCTATGGCTCAATTAACGGAGTCGAAGGTCTTATCGAAGATAAATTATTCGATTTAAAAGCCGAAGATCCACATCAAGTCGAATTATTAAAGCAAACTCCCGGAGCGGCTTTAGGAACAACGAGAAGAAAACTTCCTAAAGATATCGATGATCCCATTTATATGGAAATCGTTAAAAACCTTAAAAAACATAATATTGGATATGTTTTCGTCAATGGCGGAAACGATTCCATGGATACTTGTAACAAACTATCTATTTTAGCGAACAAACTCAATCTCGACATCCGTGTTATGGGTGTTCCCAAAACTATCGATAACGATTTAGCCTGCACCGACCACACCTTAGGTTTCTCCAGCGCTGCTAAAGCCGTGATCAACCAAATCTACGCGGTCAGCAAAGACGCCTTATGCTATAAAGTTGGTAAAACCCACATCATCGAAGTTATGGGTCGTAACGCTGGTTGGTTAACTGCCGCCGCGGACTTAGTCCCAGAAGATGGTCATCCAGATTTAATCTACCTTCCTGAAATGAAATTCGATATCGAAGAATTCGTTAAGGAAGTTGAAAAGATTCACCAAGAAAAAGGCTATGGTATCGTCGTCGTCAGTGAAGGTCTTCAATTTGAAAGACAAGGAAAAAATGAAGTTGACTCCTTTGGCCACGCGCAACTCAGTGGTACTGGTCTTGCCTTAAGTGAAATCTTAGAGCAAAGACTCGGCCTCAAATCCAGAGTAGTGGAACTCTCCATTCTTCAAAGAGCCAACCCCTTCCTCCTCTCCTTAACCGATAGAGATGAAGCTATCGATGTCGGAAGATTTGCCGTCAAAGCGGCTTTGGAAGGAACAACGGGTAAGATGGTCATCATCAAACGTTTATCCTCAACGCCATATGTCACCAAACTCGAACTCGCAAACCTCGATTTAGTGGCCAACGCTGAACAAAAAGTTCCAGAATCGATGATGCTCAATCATCACCGTATGGCGGATTCTTTCAGAGAATATCTCAGACCTTTAATTCAAGGTAATGTTGAACTCTCCTATAAGGATGGAATTGTTGAACTTACAACCTTTAAGAAAGAAATCGTTAAATAATGCTTAAAAAAATAAATTCGTGGAACATCTTCCTCAAAGGTTTTCTCCTCTCCGCATTAACGTCATTCACGATATATCTATTAATGATTCCAATGCTCTTCTTTAATCTTGGTGAATACCCTCATGGATTATTGCTCGGCGAATTTATCTCATACACCTTTATGTTTATTATTGGATTATTATCCAATAAGTTAAAAAAAACAAATACGGTTATCATCATCGTCATCCTCTTTAGCAGACTTTTCATCCTCGGAGGATTGATGTATCTCATTGGATGGATGTATTATAGCCAAAATATTCATATTTTTAATTTATTTACGGTGACTGGAGGATATTTTATTCCTCTCCTCATCGTCTTAATCCTCGCTTCCATCGAAAGGAGAAAAGAGAAGAAAAATGTTTGATAATTTTCTTTCTTGGGATATCGCCCCAGAGATCTTATCGTCATTAATCGCAATGGTCATCATTGCTCTCTTTTATTTGATTCTTGGAATCCTCGCGAGACATCATGACCCCTTAAAAAGGCCAAAAGGACTTCTTTTTATCGGTGAGACTTTAGTCTCTTTCTTTGATCGTCTCACCATCGATTTAATGGGAGAGAAATTTAAAGGAATGGGTGGCTTCATTTTAGCGATTGCCTCTTATTTATTTATCGCCTTTATCTTCTCTTTAACTGGCCTTCCATCTCCAATTACGAATATGGCGGTTCCTCTTAGTTTGGCTCTCGTCACTTTCGTGATGATTCACGCGACCAGTGT
>CAJOQN010000006.1 GCA_905236535.1 uncultured Bacilli bacterium | reverse complement strand
GTGAGATAAAAAAAGAATTTGGTTATGAATATGTATCCTTAGACAACCTTAGAGAAAGGGAAACTGCGATTAAAGATCCTGAATTGTTTCTTTCTTTGCATAAATCACCTCTAATTATTGATGAAGTTCAATATGCGCCTAAATTACTAGATGTTATTGAATCAATTGTTAATAAAGTTAAATTTGAGGGTGGCAATAATAAGGGAATGTATATTTTAACTGGCTCCCAGATATATAGCCTTATGGAAAATGTTTCTGAATCACTTGCTGGGCGAGTATCAATTGTGGAAATGTCTCCCCTCTCTACAAGAGAGATTAAGGGATTGGAAGAAACGCCTTTTGTCATTGATCCGTCCATTAATCAGGAAAGAAGCGCTGAAAATAAGATTAATATTAATGAGCTATATGAACAAATAGTCAAAGGATTTTATCCAGAACTATATGATAATCCAAACTTAGAAACCGAAACTTTTTATTCTGATTATGTTAGAACATATATTGAAAGAGATGTATCCCAAATAATCAATTTAAATGACAAGCTAAAATTTCAAAAATTTATGGAAGTATTAGCATCTCTTACTGGTGAAGAGTTTGTTGGCAATAATATAGCAAAATGTATCGGTGTATCTTTGCCAACAGTAGAATCGTGGCTAAGCGTTCTTGTGGCGGGTAATATTGTTTATTTGCTAGAACCATATAACGAAAATTCAACTTTCAAAAGAGTGGTAAAACGTCCTAAATTATATTTCCTAGACACAGGGTTAGCCTCCTATTTGGCTAGACTCAACAATCAAGATGTATTAAAAAATAGTATTTTTTCAGGCAGATTTGTTGAAACATATATTGTTAATGAAATTATCAAATCTTACAAAAACAATAACAAAAAGGCTAATTTTTATTATTATCGCGATGCCGATCAAAAGGAAATTGATTTGGTTATGTTAGATGGAGGCACGCTCCATTTTATTGAGTGTAAAAGCGGTGTTTCTTATTCAAAAAAAGATGTATCAGCGTTTACCACCCTTAAAAAGAATACAAAATATAGAGTTGGAACTTCTGGTATTATTTGTTCAACAGACGCTATTTATTCGATTGATGAAGAAATATATGCAATGCCTATTGGTGCAATCTAATTAAATAAGATGCCGGGTGTAAAAGCCTGGTTTTTCTTGTTCGCGAATGATTATAAACACGACATAATTGTTAATGAAGATTTTTAGACCAAATTGAATAACTGATCTCAAACAACCATAAATCCGTCCTTACGAACTAGTCAATAAAAAGTAGACAATTCTAAAAGGCTTAATACCCCATGTCAGATTTAAACTGATGTGGGGTTTTAAAATTTAAGCAAAGCTTAGGTCTCTTGTGATTATAATAATAGATATATTCTCTTGGATGATAAAGGAATCACAAAGTTGGCACAATTAACAATTGTGTTTTCCCCAATCTTGTTGGAACTATCGTTTCTCTTTTTGGCTCTATAATATGTTGCGGAACTATTGATTTTTAATATCTCTTTATCTTTTTAGCAATACACTTTCTTCGTATTGTTTTAGTTCTTTATACATTTGAGCGTCGTTTACCATTTCTTGGCGTTTTAAATATTCTTCCCAAACTTCACTCCAAGGCAATGTTTTAATCTCTTCTTGAAGGGCTAATACGCGAGTGTGATCACCTTTATCTTGAGCTTCTTTTAATAAATTCCAAGGGGTAAGAAGCGCTTTCAATAAAGCTTTTTCCATATTTCTAGCACCAACCACTAAGGCAACCACTCTATTAATGGAAGCATCGAAATAATCTAGACCTATATAACTACGTGATAAACCATCACATTTTACTAATTCATCAGCAACATCTTGTAAGTCATCATTAAGCTTTAAAACATGATCACTATCCCATCTAACAGGGCGAGAGACGTGGAACGCTAATTTATTATAAAAAGCAAACATTGAAGAAATCTTGTCGGCGACATTTTCGGTTGGATGGAAATGCCCCGTATCAAGCAAGCAGCAAATCTTTCTACTTGATGCATAATTAAGATAGAATTCATTGCTTCCAGTAGTGTAACTTTCAACACCGATGCCAAAGACTTTTGATTCAACCGAAACATCCATCACTCTTTTATCATATTTATATCCTTTTAGAATCTGATCTAAGGAATCTTTTAATCTCATTCTTGGACCCAATCTATCTGCGGGGACCTCTTTTAAACCATCAGGAATCCAAATGTTCATAAGAGACTTTTGGCCAAGCTCTTTTCCGAACATTTCTGTGATTTTTAAGCCATTTATGCAATGCTTTATCCAATATTTTCTGACTTCTTCATCTGGCGAAGATAAGCTCATTCCATCCTTTAACATCTTGTGTGAAAAGATTGTTGGGTTATAGTCCAAGCCTAACCCTCTTTCTTTTGCATATTTGACCCAACTCTTAAATTGTTCTGGTCCAACATCACATCTTTCAACAATTTTATCTGCTTGATAAATCGCGTGAAGATTAATCTTTTTGCTACCAGGAATATAGGTTAATGCTTTATCTAGATCTTGAGTTAATTCTTTGAAATTTCTAGCTCTTCCTGGATAGTTTCCTGTTGTTTGGATTCCTCCTGTTAAATCTCCCTCTCCTTCAAAGCCTTTGACATCATCAAGCTGCCAGCAGTGGAGAGATATTTTGGTGGCCTTGAGTTTTCTTAAGGCTTCGTAGACATCCACTCCATAGGATGCATAGATTTCTTTGACTTGTTTTCTCATAATTCTTTACTCGCTTTCATTTGAATTTTGATATTTCCCAAGGCCGTTGCTTCAATTGGAAGAGCGACAACCTCCTTGTTTGTATATTCTTTTACTAATTTATTGAGGTATTCGTTTTTTGCACCTCCCCCAATAATGTATATTGAATTAAATTTTTTGTTGGTGATTTCTTCTAACTGTTCAATGGCGTTTTTATAACTAAGCGCTAAGGAATGATAGATGGAAGCAAATATTTCAATATCGTTTTTTGGTGGATTGCTTTTTAATAAATTCAGAATTGCCTCTTTCATGCTTTTTGGAGCAAGAAGCGACTCATTATTAACATCAAATGTTTCTTTATATGACGTTAAGATTACATTTTTATTGATATATGTTTGAGAGCAACCAATTTCGTTTTTCATTTGATTGTTAATCCACATCCCCATGATGTTTTTTAAAAATCTAATATAATTAACTCCGCCTTCGTTTGTGTAATTGGCCTTTAACGAATTGTCACTTATAATTGGTTTTTTACTTTTGATACCCAGCAAAGACCATGTACCGCTACTAAGAACAATGCCATCATCTGGGACTTCAATAGCTTCAAAGGCGCTCCCGGTATCATGACTCGCGCACAATATGACTTTGCAATTTCCTCCTACCTCTTTTTGAATTTCAGGTTTGAGATAACCAATACATTCACCAGGCATTTGGATTTCGTTAAATAATTTTTTAGGTAAAGATAATTTATCAATTATTTCATAATCGTAATTGCATGTTTTAGCGTCTAACAAGGCTCCAGTTGATTCATCTGTATATTCATGGGTTTTAACCCCGCTTAATTTATAAGAAAAATAAGACGGAAGCATTAAATAATCAGTGGCCTTTTCAAGCCTTCCTTTTTGAAGATCATCAAATAGTTGATAAATTGTGTTAAATTCCGCAAATTGGATACCAGTGTGCTTATATAATTCTTCAAATCGAATTATATCATGAACTCCTTTAACCCCATTCGAGCATCTATCGTTTCGATATGCATAAAACGGAGATATTTCTTTTTCTTTATCCATCAAAACATAATCAACTCCCCATGTATCCATAGATAAGGATTCGATTTTATGATATTTTTCAAAGGCGATTTTGATACCTTCAATAATTTCTTTTAATAGGCGAGGAATATTCCACACCAAACCATCATTGGACACATCCATTCCGGTTTCAAAACGATATATCTCTTCAAGTTCGATTTTTCCGTTTTTTTGATAACCAATTATGTGCCTTCCACTTGTGGCGCCTAAATCGATAGCCAAATAATATTTCATCTTATTTTTCTTCAATAACTCCAGGCATTATTTTTAAATTCCAAAGTTTGGCCAAACCCAAAATAACTTCGTCAGGAATTTCGTTAACAACGTGGCCTAATGTGAGCATATAAATTTGGGCTGTTTTTTCAACGGTTTCAATTAAGCCAAAGGCATCATCAATATTGTCTCCTGCTCCATAGATACCATGATTTGTCCACGAGACAAGACGGAAATTTTCCATTTTTTCCGCGGTCGCTTTACCAATTTCAATTGTGCCACAGACCATACATGGCAACACCCCAATTCCTTCTGGAAAAACAACGACGGCTTCGGTATTACTTTTCCATAATTTTTTAGTAAATATAACTTCATCAGTTGGAATGCACGTTCCCATACAAATAGTGTATGTTGGATGCGTGTGCATAATAATTCTGTTGTTGGGATTAACTTTCAAGCGAGCGGCATGACTCATAAGATGAGAAGGAAATTCGCTTGTCATTTTTCCACCCTCTCTATAACCCCACAACAAATGGGCGGTTTGACCATTTTTATCAATTTTAACCAAACCCAAATTTGTTTCAGGATCTTTAATAATGTTTTTAAAATATTTTCCAGTTCCTGTAACCAAGAAATATTTATTTCTTACAATCTCATCAGCGGTAAATTGTAAATCAATGTCGCGGATAAAAACATCTTTTGGGAAATATTCTCTAACATCTTCCTCGTCGATTAAATATGAGATGTTTCCGCCGTTTCTTTCATCCCAACCTAGACGATACATATTAGAAGTAATCTCACTAATTTCTTTAACAAATTTTGAATCGATAAATTGTTTCATAATCATATTTTCCTTTCAAAGCAATGTCTCCCACATTGAAGAGTATATTGTTCTCCATTAGGGAGAACGAGTTCACAAGTTGAACGATAAGGGACTTTTATATTAATAGTGAATAATTCCGTAATTTTATATTCGACTTCGAGTGTTCCATATGGTGTGATGGTGCTACTTCTTACATGTTTTATGTCTTTTGTAATAATTGGTTCAACTCTAATAGTTTTATAACCTGATTCAATAGCCCTTATGCCCGCTAGACGAGAATATAGGAAGTTTCCAACAGCCCCTAAGGCATAATGGTTATATGATACCATTCCCCCTGTTCCATCTTCTGATATTGGACAGACCCCGTTTTCATCTAAGCCATCCCATCTTTCCCAAATAGTGGTGGCCCCAGCCTTGACTTCATAAAGCCAAGAAGGACATTTTTCATTCAGTAACATCTTATAAGCGACATCAACATACCCATTATCTGCTAAAACAAAGAGGATATAGGGAGTACCCGGAAATCCAGTTCCAATACAATAGTGGTTATCTTCTATTAATTTGACCAAATTCTTTAAAGCGTTTTCCTTAGCTTTTCCTTCAAACATTTCAAAATATAAAGGTAAAACATAAGCGGTTTGGAATTGCTTTTTAGTCATACCATTCCCGTCAGTTAATATCATATTAAATGACTTGTTAATTTTCTTTGAAATCTTTGAATATTTTTCAAAATCTTCGCAATTTCCAAGTATTTTCGCAATTTTTGATAATAAAGTAGAAATATTTTTTAAGGAACAAGTTGCGGTATAAATTGATCTTTTTTGCCATTCACTCATCTTTGGGGTATCGGGAGCCACCCAATCACCAAAATGAAACAAAGATGGAGTGTGCCAAATATAACGATGATTTCCCAAGCTAAAGAAATGTGCCCAGTATAAACAAGCATCGACGTATTTCTTCATCGAATTATAACTGTCTTTTAATATCTGAATGTCTCCGGTTGCTTCATATAACGCAAATGGAACCAAGATGGAAGCATCACCCCAGAAATCAATGGCCATCTTTGGCATCGTAGCAGGGAAACCATACCCTTGATTTGGAATAGTGTTTGGGATGCCTCCTGTTTTTAATTGTTCGCTTCTTAAATCTTTAAGCCACTTTTTTAGAAAAGCTTCTAGTTCAAAATTATATAAAGCTGTAGGAGCAAAAATAGCGATATCTCCAGTCCACCCCATTCTCTCATCTCTTTGAGGGCAATCTGTTGGAATATCTAAAAAATTAGATAATGATGACCAACGGATATTTTCGTTCAATCTATTGATTAATGGGTTATCACATTCAAACGTTGAAATTTCTTCGTTATCGGAAGATAATACAAAAGCTTCAACTTCAATATCCTCTTTGGAAATGCCTTCAATTGAAATATATCTGAACCCCATATATGTAAATGTGGGTGAATATTCCTGATCACCATCTTTACAAATGTATGTAATCGTTGATTTCGCGCTTCTTAAAAAAGCGGTGTTTAAATCTTTGTTGCTTTTTAATATTTCCGCATGTTTAATAACAATTTTTTGTCCCTTTTTCGCGTTTTTAATCTTTATAGATACTACGCCTGCAAAATTTTGTTTAAAGTCATAGATATGTTTGCCTTCAATATCGTAAAGATATGTTGGTTTAAGAATGCATTTTTTAACAACCGGGGAACCATAATTGTTCAAGATTTCTGGATGACATTTGGTTTTATATATAGAAGCATTATGAAAATTGCTTCTTTCCTTTGTAGCATCATACGTTTCACCATCGTATAAGTCCGCTTCTAAATACATCGTGGAAGTAGTCACTAACCATGATTCATCGGTTGAGATAATTTCTTTTATATTATCGAAATATTCAATTACAACCTTGACGGATAAAGATTGTTTATTTTCACTAATCCGGTTTTTGCGGGTCATAACATAACTTCCAACAGCCCATCCACCCGCAACATCAATAACTAAAATATTGTTATCATTAATGTTTTTTGTGATATCAAAAATTTGATATTGAAGTTGATGCTTATAAGAAGTAAAACCTGGCAATAAATATTCTGAATTTATTTTTTCATTGTTTAGATAGATGTTATAAACACCAAACGCAGTGATATAAACTCTCGCTCTTTTTATTTCTTTTTTTGAAGAAAAAGTTTTTTTGAAAGACATAACTCTTGGAGAGATCTTTTTCTCTTTAAAAGTATAAAGAGGATCGCTAATAAAGGCCGAATCCCATTGTTTAAGAGGGGTTTCAAATTTAAGCTCTTTTGTTATTTCTTTGCCTGGAACTTTAATTATTAATTTTGCGAGATATTCTTTTTCTGGAATTAAATCGTTAAATTCATATTTATATCGAGTCAAATCTGAGACATCAATCTCATGACTATTAACTAATAAAAGAATTTGCTCAATCTTGAGAGAGTTGTCATCGTTTTCAACGACAAACGAAAAGAGCGGATTTAAATCATTTGAAAATCTAGAATGTGCTTTGTTATCAATATTAAAGCGTTTAATTTCTATCATAATAGAATATTAGCATTATTTTTTCTCTCTATTAAAGGGTTCTTGCCTCCATTGATTTACTTTCATTAATAAGATACAATTTAATCATAATTAATCACATTTATTCATATTTGATATGTACGACATTGAAAGAGAAAAGAAAATTTTAGAGATTTTAGAGCAAAGAGGAACAGTTGGAGTCAATCGTTTAGCGAGCCTTGTTTTTTGCTCTGGATCCACGATTAGAAGAGATTTAACTAAGCTTGAGAAAAAAGGTTTGGTCAAGAGATCTTTTGGCTTTGTTTCTCTTGCTAGAGAAATCGGAACCGAAGAAACATCCTTTTCCGCGAGAGAAATTGTGAATATTGGTTTAAAAAAGAGATTATCAAAACAAGCCTCTTTAGAACTTAAAAATAGTCAAACGGTATTCATTGATTCATCGACCACTCTTTTGTT
This sequence comes from uncultured Bacilli bacterium, assembly GCA_905236535.1. Taxonomy (GTDB): domain Bacteria; phylum Bacillota_I; class Bacilli_A; order RFN20; family CAG-826; genus RGIG3315. The sequence goes on along the minus strand of CAJOQN010000006.1, from coordinate 77,229 downwards.
TATCACCACTTACTTAAACGACTTTAAAAATTTATTAATCATCACAAACGGCTTAAGAATTGCTTCCGAGATAATATCTCGCACGAACCATAAAGTCATCATTATCGGTGGGGAAGTTCAACCACACACCAATTCAGCACTTGGCTCATCCGCTATTCATCAAACCGCACAATTCCATGCTGATATCGCGCTCTTTTCATGTGCCGGTGTATCGCTTGAATTTGGCTTTTCTGAAGCCTCTTATGATATCGCTGAAATTAAGAAAAAGATGATGGAAAATTCAACTTATAAAGTTTTTGTTTTTGATAAATCAAAATTTGGACAAAACAAAACTTTTAAAACATGTGATATTTCTAATGCGGATGCGATAGTGGTGCCTCCAGATTTTGATAAAGAAATTATTGATGATATTGAAAAACTGGGGGTCAAAGTTGTAACTTGCCAAGACTTAATTGCTTAACAAATAAGATTAATTAAAGAAACGAAATGTGGTAAATGACCATATTTTTTCATTTCTTTTTTCACATTTTGTCTCTTTTATTAAATTGTGTGTACATATGTATTAAATTATTTATAACTCTATTAAGGAGATGTTTATGAAAGAAAAAAGATGGATGAAAGGAATTGGCGCTTTTTTAACCTTTTTAGGATCTTTGTTTATTGTTGTTGAAATGGTCGCTACTTCCTCCCCAGATTATAAAAACTTGGTGGATGGAATATTCGGTATCAACTATAGTGCGAATGTTTCTGGCGATGTATCAACATATTCATATTCTAGTGATTTTACTAATACCACCTCCTTAATTACCAAAAGAAGTGAGATTGCTGAACAACTTGAAGAAGAAGGAATTGTCTTACTCAAAAATGACAACCAATCTCTTCCACTAAGAAAAAGCGAAAATCAAGAACTTAATGTGACAATTTTAGGGTCGCGCGCTTTTACGTTTAAAGATAATAAAAGTAGAACAGGCGTGAGAGATAGCTATAAAGATGACCCACCAATTCAAGATATTAGAGAAATGAATGTTTATGCTGGTATCTGTGGCTCTAGAACTTATAATTCCAGCGTTGTTTTAGAAAGCGGTTTTACCAATATTCCAATCACTCTTTTAGATGCCTTGGAAACCGAACAAATTAATGTTAATCCATCTTGCGAAAGAGTATACACTAACAAACCATTCCCTAATCATCCATCTGGAAGTGAAGCTAATGGACAAGCTGGTGGACCATTCGCAGTGAATGAACCACATGTGGAAAAAACTGAATTTTCTGAATTAGACATATATAATGATGCCGCGATCGTCATGATTGGAAGAATGAGTGGTGAAGGAAGAGAATATCTTCCTGGCTATAATGGTATCGCCAATCATTCTGATGGGAGCAAATCTGCTTTAAACCTTTCCGATGATGAAAGAAACCTTATTTCGGTGGCAAAATCTATTTCGGACAATGTAGTTGTTTTAATCAACAGCGCAGTGACTATGGAAATCGAAGAACTCAAAAATGATGATAGAGTTTCTTCAATCCTTTGGATTGGTCTCCCTGGATCTTATGGGATGAACGCTGTTGCGCGTATTTTATCTGGCAAGAGCAATCCATCTGGCAGTTTACCTGATATTTATGCCGTTGATGCTTCTGTTTCACCTGCCGCGATGAATTTTGGCGTCAATAGTCAAAGCGGAGAATCATTTACATGGTCTAACCCCGGTAATGCCACCGCAGCCTATAACGGCCATTATGTCGTTTTAGCAGAAGGTATCTATGATGGATATTTCTATTATGAAAGTCGATACGCTGACACCATCTATGGAAGAGGAAATGCCTCCAGTGTAGTTGGCGCGGGTAGAGATAATGATGGGACTTGGAAATATGAAAACGAGGTCACATATTCGTTTGGATATGGTAAGTCCTACACTGATTTTGAATTAACTTTGCTCTCTCATGAATTTGATGCTGATAATCAAATAATCAAGGTTGATGTCAAAGTTCAAAACGTTGGTGGAGTTAGTGGTAAAAAATCTGTGCAATTATATCTATCTTCACCTTTGACTGAATATGATTTAACAAACAAGATTGAAAAAAGCGCGATTCAATTAGTTGGTTTTGAAAAAACTCAATTACTCGCACCAAACGAAGAAGAAACCTTAACAATTAGTGTTCCTTTAAAATATATCGCTTCCTATTCTGAAACCGTTAATCACGATTCTTTAGTTGGTGGATATATTTTAGAAGACGCATCATATTATTTCGGCTTAGGTAATGGTGCGCATGAAGCCCTAAATAATATTTTAGTCAAACAAGATTCTAATAATTCTTCCCTCATTTACAAAGATTTCAATGTTGATGCGAGTGAAGCATTAGCTTTTAGCTTTAATCCTGCCGAAAACGATGAACTGATTGCTTTAGATAGAGGACAATTTGTCGACGGCATTAACGCTACACTTCTCAACAAAAATGAAGACGGAGTTATTGTTGCAAATCAACTTCAAAATAGTAATTATAATTACTATAAACCAAACACTGTTACTTTCCTTTCAAGAAATGACTGGGCCGCAACTTTCCCAGTTGCTTATCCAGGATTACAAATTACCACCGATATGGAACTTTATTTGGTTGGTAGAAACAAGGATAACGGCGGGCACGTCTACGCTTTCCAAACCGGCAACGTTGACACTGTTTGGGGCGTCGATCATTCTTTAGAAGAAGATGAAGAAGGTAATCCTTTGGTTCAAGAAGCGATTGCTAACTTTAAAAACGCAACTTTTGATGATGAAAGATGGGACTATCTCTTAGAACAAATCAGCTTTAACGAAGCATTATATTTTGCCCCTAGAGGCGGAAATAACTGTAATTCATTCAAAACTATTAACGCTCCTGAAGTGTGGCAAGCCGATGGTCCAAACGGAAACCTCACAAAAACTTTAGGAGATAAAGCTAGTGCGGTTGGACCAATGGCGATAAAAAGAAGCGACGCTAATTTTAATTACAAATCTTGCGATATGCCATGTGAACCAATTATCGCGGCAACATTTAACAAAGATTTAGTGGAAGAAGAAGGGCAAAGCTTTGGCGAAATGACTCTTTGGGACAACTGCAAAATTATGTGGGCCCCAGGAATGAATCTACATCGCTCCCCATTTAATTCTAGAAACCATGAATACTATAGCGAAGATCCAATGCTCACCAATATTATGGGTTCTTCCTTTGTTAAAGGTGGATTAAAGAAAGGAGCAATTCTTTCTGCTAAGCATTTTGCCTTTAACACCCAAGAAACATACCGTGAAGGTTTATCGCAATTTATGAATGAACAATCTGCGAGAGAACTTGAACTTAGAGGGTTCCAAGGTCTCTTTGAAGATGTGAGAGTGGAGACCCCAGGCGGCAACAAAGTTAACTCCCTTGGATTGATGTCTTCCTTCTCTAGACTTGGCTGTACTGGAGTGAACGCTCATACAGGCTTAATGGTCAATATTTTAAGAAAAGAGTGGGGATTTAAAGGGTTAATCTCTACAGACTTCGTCGCTACCGGAGATTTCTTCAACCCTCAAGATTGTGTTATTAACAACGTCACATTCATGGCTTGTGGTAATTCTGAAGGTATCTTAAGCACAAAGTGGAGCGACTATAATAACAAAACCAAGAACGATCCTTACTTAAATAGAGCCTTAAAAGAAAATATGCACTATTATCTTTATGCAATCGCTAATAGTAGTGTTCTCAATGGCTTTGATGTTTCTACAAAAGCTATTGATTCTTCGAGCATCATTTCTCCATGGCAAATTGGTTTTGTTGGAGGAGGAATTGCATCATTAGTCTTTGCAGGTGGACTCTTTGGTTTATATCTCTTCTTTGTTTTCAAAAAAGAAAAAGCAGAACCAGCAAAGGAGGGTGAATAAAATGAAACTTAAAACCACTCCTTTTGTTGGATTCTATTTATACGTTGCCTCATTTATTGTTTTGCTGGTGGCTTATATTATTGCTTTATCAACCTTTAATGCATATTCTTTATCACCAGATAGATTTGTGATTATTTTCCCGCTTTTTGCAATGTGGATAATCGTTGTCCAAATCGTCATGTCTTTTGTTGATAAAAATAAACCAGCGTGGTTTAACGCAATCGATTTATTATTCTGCTTTTTAGTGTTGTTTGCCTTTGGCAAATTATTAATTCCATTTTTAACACCAATTGGTATTTATTTCACCGTTAATATGGGTGATATGGAAACATATGCGATCGTTGTTCCTAGATGCATCGCTGGATGTGTTTTATTCGTGGTCTCTTCACTTTTATTTGTTGTGGGATCCTTCTTTAAAATTGTGAAAAGAAAGGAGGAAGCAAAGTAATATGAAAAAACCTTTATTGATTACTTATATTGCTTTAGGCGCTTTCACTCTTTCCACCTTTTTACCATTAACTATTTGGGCATCTTTGGGAAGCTCAGGAGCCTACAGTGAGACCGAAATTGTTAAAGCAGGCCTCTCCTTAACTAATGAAGTTAGGTTGGAATACATCGAATACGAAGAATTTGACCCCACAGGCATTACCTTTATCTATAACAAAAAAGAAGTCGATGTTGATGATGTCACTATCAATTATGACTTTAGTGTTTCTGGCACTAGAGTAGTGGAATTTATTAAAGAAGTGGGGAATAAGCATTATCGCGCGCTTCTCCCTGTCACCGTGTACCACGTTAGACATCTCGATGTTAGAGATCAATCTTTAAATTGGGATTATGAAAACGAAACTTGGGATTATTCCAAGTTGACCGTCTGGGCTGAACTTAATCAACCCGCAAAGAGTCTTCCTATTCCAGAAGGTTTTAATGAGAATCAAAAAGTTAGAGTGTTAAATTCTAATCAATATGGTTTAAGTGTTAATCCCACTTCAATTTCAGGCGTTTACCAGGCTAATGTTTCCGTAGGAAATGCCGGTGCTTCATTTAATTATTATGATTCTCGCACCTTTAATTCGGAAAGAATATTAGTGATGACCAACCAATCTGGAAACGCGGATAGACTCACTCTATTTGCTGAAACAAGTTCAAATAATTTTACTTCTATCAACTACGAAGAGGAAGTAAGAGTGAGAGGAAAATATCTATATGAAAACGGAGAAGGCGTAAAGAAAATTTATGAATTCTCTTATATCAAAGCAGCGAATAGCTGGGATAGCATCTTTAATTCAAACACTTTAAATGGTGAAGTGAATGATTATTTTGATAATGAAACATCAGGATTCAAATGCGTCATTAATGGAACAACTTTTTACGCTTCTCCAGATGAATGGCATAAACCAATTTTGGGCACGCCTGAAGAGGGAGATGACCCAATAGATCCAGGCGATGATCCAGCACCAGTGGACACTAACGCCACAATTATTGTTGGAAGTAACGCTCAATTAGAATATTTTGTGGGTGAAACTTTAAATCTCAATGATTTATCATTCCAATATGAAGAAACAGTTATCGACGCCTCTGAGATTGATGATATTGCCTATAATTTCTCAACTTCAGGAACCAAATTAGTGGTTTTTACCAAGACCGTTGGAGAAACCGAATATGTAGCTTCTATTGAAGTTAAAGTTTTAAGAATTAAATCTTTTGATGTGAGAAACAACAATATCTTTAAAAACTCAGACAACTCTTGGGACTATTCGACTTTGTCGGTATGGGTTGATTTAGATGGTCAATCAAGTAGACTTGAAAAACCAGCGGATTTCCCCGAACCTGAACAAACAGCCTTCATTCTCACCCCTGAATATTTTGATGTCACAGTGACAGAAAGCTTAAAAGCTGGCGTTTATGAATGCAAATTAATGGTCGGAAGTGCTTCCACAACCTTTAATTATTTTGAAGAATCCGCTTTTGATTCTCAAAGAATTCTCCATCTCCATAATAGAAGTGGAAATGGTGATAAATTAACATTATTTGTTTTAAATAGTTCTTCTAATTATGTTTGGGGTGAAATGGAAATTATTGTCACTGGTGAATATTTATATGAAAAATCTAACGGTGATAAATATACTTATAATTTCTATTATTATAAAGCTCAAAATAGTTGGACTAGCGAATTCAAAAGTGCTGAACATAACGGCTATCGTTTAAACGATTATTATGGATGTATTGAAGACGCAGAAGGCTTTACTGCAGAAGTTAATGGAGTTGCCTTCTATTCATTACCGTCAGAATGGCATATGCCTATTCTCAATTTCTAAGGAGGGAAAAAAGATGAAAAAAGTATTACTTATATTAACACCACTACTCCTTAGTGGATGCTCCTCGAATAATTCAAATAACGCCTCTAAACTTGAAGCTGGTTTAAAAGGTAAATTTGTCAATGAAGTTGAATTAAAAGCGGTTCATCGTGATTTCATTGGCAACGATGAAGGAAACTTCCTTTACACTTCGAGCTATCCTTTGAATACAATGACTGGTTTTGGGTGTGATTACTTGACGGGCATTGAAGTGATTGGTGGTCAACAATATTATCAATATCACCAACATGATCCAAGCCAAGAATTTAGATATTATTTTGGCCAAACATTAACTCTCCAAAAGGATAATACTTATCACTATCAATACGATATTATTTTTGGTAATCCTTGGAATTGCCCAGATATGATGTCTATCAATGTTGATATTTATGGGACATATATTCACTCAAAAATATCAGACAATGAATATATTGTTTCTTTATCTTCTCCTCTTTCTGGAACAGAGGCATTCTATGGCTGCCATTTCAGTATTGATGAGCTTTGGTGGTTTGGAGGCGGTATCGCCGCGAAACACGCAACCCCAGATAAAGTAGTGAACTTCGCTTTAAACAAAGAAATAAACAAAGAAGAGATTGATTGGTATGTCAGGAGTAGAGATGTCAAAATCTCTTTAGCAACTTTAGAAAATCCTTCTAACACGGTTTATGATAATTTGTTCAATTCTTATTTTTTAGATGATGTTGGACAATTCTCAACATATTAATTGATTATGAATTTTAAAGAGGCAAAATTTATATCTTTATCTTTATTGATGGCTTTGCCTTTTTTATATGGATGTCAAAAGCAAAACGATAAATATATAAAAGATCCATCCTATTCCTTTTTAAATGGTCAAGCAATTTGTGAATTCAAAGCAAAGGGATTTAAAGAATTTAATCTATATTCGAAAGAACATATAGATGATGAATATGAATTAATAAAACAAATCAATACGAACACCTTTTCCACAAGTTCATTTCAAACATTTTTTAAAGTTGTTTCTCTTGAAAACAAAATTGAAAATAATGACTATATTTTAGAAATTAATCCATATTTTGATATGGTTTTTAATAATCGCGTAAAAATATTTACCGACCAAGATGATGAAAACGATATTCAAAACTTCATCGATAGCAAATACGATTACCTAAGTATTGATGAGTGGAGTGAAGATCGAACCGAAGTTCTTTTTCTTCCTGGAAGTTATGATGATGTTGTTTTAAAAAATGGTTATTATACATCCTTTAGGGGACTAGGATATTCTCCAGATGATGTTTCTTTTAATTCTCTTCAAACAGTCAATCACCCAAATACTGGGAATGCTTTAATCAACTTTTGGAGAAGTTTAGAAAATCTATCCTTTAACGAGGATTCAATGTGGGCGATAAGCCAAGCTACTTCCATTAGAAGAGGCCACTTTAAAAGCGATTTAGTGTTATCTGATAATCGAGGAGGAAACGGATGGTCCTCTGGTGGCTTTATCGCCAATAGCAAAATAGATGGAATTATTAATCCTGGAACCCAGCAACAATTTTTAATGAGAAATGACACTTTTGATTCATGGACTCATTCTAATATGAATATGGTTTTTGAAGGATGTGTCGGAGAAACACCAGAAGGGACTTGGATTGAATCAAGAACGACGATTCAAGAACAATCATTAGATGTCATAGAAAAGCCTTATTTAGTTTTCGATAATCAAAAAGGTTTTGGAGTTATGGCTTTTGATAATCTAATCTCCCATGTTGGTCATAACTGGTCAAACGACAACGGCACATTTATTCCTCTAAGTGAATTTAAAATACTCACCCCTGAGGATGACGCAAAAACGATAAATAATGTTTTCAAAAATAATAAATATGTCATATTTACCCCAGGTATTTATTCCATTGATAAAACCCTTGAGGTCATTCAAGATAACTCCATTATTTTTGGACTTGGCTATGCGACTTTATCCGCGAAAGACAATGTCGAAAAGATTATGTCTATCAAATCAAAGGACAACAAAATATGTTCCCTTCTTTTCCAAAGTGAAACAAACACGAAAAATTATTTAGTTTTAGAAGAGAATAACGACAACCAAAAAACTTTATTAAGCGATTTATTCTTTAGGGTTGGAGGTCACACCACCACGAACGTTTCAGTGGATGCATGCCTCATCATCAACCAAAACAACGTCATTGGTGATAACTTCTGGATTTGGAGAGCGGACCACGGCAAAAACATTGGTTTTAACAAAAATTACGCGAGATTGGGGTGTGTCATAAATGGTCATGCAGTAACATGTCACGCGCTCATGATTGAGCATTTCTATGAATATCAATTAATGTGGAACGGAGAGGATGGAGAAGTGATATTCTATCAATCCGAAACCCCCTATGATTTGCCTAATCAAACTTATTGGATGAGATATGATGAAGGCTATGTGGGAGAAGAAGCTTTTGGCTACCCGTCTTATAAAATTAATAATCAAGTTATCAATCATAAAGCTCTTGGTGTAGGTATTTATTATATAAATACCTCTAACATCTATGAAAAGTGTTATACCGCCTTAGAAACCCCATGTAATGATGGGATTAATTTATTCCATATTTCTGCTCGATATTTTGGTGGTGAAGGAAGGTTTACGCACGCGATTAATAATATCAACGGATATGAAGAAGGTCTAAATATGACCGTCGAATTATTTGATAAAAACACCTACCCAGAACTATTTAACAAATAACGATACTTTTTCACAATTAATCAAATTTTTGCGCAAATGTGATTACGCGCATGTAAAAAGGTCAAATATTTTTGTATACTTTGTTTATAAAACAGACAACCCTTTTAAAGGAGCAAGAGCAATGAATAAGAAGATAATTACTTTTTCAGTTTTAGCAACATCTGCCATGATTATGACTGTAGTTTTAGGAGCTAAAAACAACTTTGGTTTTTTAGTTTTCGGGCAAGATGTCAACGATTTTAGTTTTGCCTTAAATGGCTCCACGAATGTTTTAGATAGTAATCAATCTAGTGGTGTTTTTAGATTAAGTGACCCTCTTAACACCATCGATGTGACATATGCTGGATATAGCCACGTCAGTCAAAATAATTGGGGCACATTAACAAATAATGGATATTTCCAAGTTGCTAATAATTCAAGAGTGGGTGGGATTACTAACATTTCCTATCACGCTGATGGCGAATTAACTCTCGAATTTGGCTATATGGAATGTAATAAACCAACTTATTATTCTGCTTATCTTCCTTCTGAAAAGAATTCGTTTAGTTTCCCGGAAAACAAAGGTTATCCAGATACATTCAAAATCAGTAATACAAGCGGAAGCGATGTTACTATTCAAGATATGATTTTCTTCTATACCTGTAGTCAAACAGACGAACATTCACATGTAGTTTTGGATGATATATTTAGAGATACTAGTGGTGCAGAAATTAAATATTATAAACAATGTGATATTTGTGGCGAACAAACAGAAGTTCGTTTTGATGACTATAAAGTCAAAATTGGTACTTCAAGCAGTGATTTAGTGGAATATACTCCATATAATTACACAAGTTACGCTAATGCTTCACGTGCTGGAACTTTAGATTTTGATTACAACAGCACTCTTAATAGTGAAAAACGCTTTGTTTTAACTCTCAATGGAGATGAAAGCTCCAAAAACATTTATATTGATTCAAATTTCACACGTGCTTCCCAAATTGTTATTAAATCAAACGCTCCTTCTAGCATCAATAACATTACCTTCAAGGGTGGTTATGGTGTTCTTGTGTTTATGGGAGAACAATTGTCCTTTGCTGATGGCGCTACTCTCAATACTGAAGCTATTTATTGTAGTGTTAAAGGACCATTAGTATTTACTAAGACCGGGGCAAGAAGTGGAGAAGCCATTTATTTAAACAATGGTTGTTTAGTTCTTGAAAACGACGTTTCTATTTCTGGATATAAAAGAGGTATCAGAGTTTATCAATCCGTAACTGGCACAAAGGATATTCAACAATCATCTGGCACCTTAACCATCACAAACTGTGATGATGGCATTAGATCTTGCTCAAATTCAGACAGTACGCAACCTGGCCCATATTCCCCAACCCTCATTGTTAAAGGGACAGTCAATATGACCAATGTTAAAGTTGGTACCCATTTCTGCTCTGTTCAAGTCGGTGACGCAAATAATGCGGGAGCCCTTATGATTGATGCCGATAAAACCGACAGTTCTGCAAGTAATCCTTCGGCATGTATTTGGTTAATGAGAAGCAGCGCGACCGTTAATTTTGTCAACGGTAAAGCAGCTTTATATTCCTCTAATACCGCAACAGATTGGACTGATGCCAACTGGGGAGAATGGGACTCTGGATCTCCTGATACCCCAAACGGTTCCTATACAATCGGTATTAAGATGACGGTTACTGAAAGCAGTGATACAGCCAAATTACAATGGAATAGTTCCTTCAAATTTGGTTTAGGAAATTTAGCTCGTGGTTTTGACAATACTGGTGGTAGTAATGTTACAAGTTTCTTTGGTCCTACCGGTATTAGATCTTGTGATTTCCATACATATCATTTATGTGATTCTGCTTGGGGATTATCTAGTAAACCTGTTGGTGGAAACAATACCCAGCATAGTAGCCTTTCCGATTTCTTAAGCGCCTTTTAATTAATTAGTTTAGTTGATATGAATAAGAGATTTATCGGATTATTAATTAGCCTTCCCTTTATTCTTTCATCATGCTCAATTTCTTCTAAGGAAGAAAAAGTAGAATTTAATCACGGGGACACCATGGCGGTATTATCAAATCTAGACGATGAAGCTTACACTCTTTGTTTAGAAATTAATACCGCAAATGTTAAAAAGGTCTATGAAATTAATGAAGAATTAGATCTTTCCGGACTAGTGGTTAATAAACGCCTAAGCAACGGAGAGAATATCATAATTTCCGATTATGAAATCTTAGACGTTGATTTATCTTCGCCTGGATATAAAAACGTTGTCATTCGTTATGAAACATTCTATGCCTCTTTTTCCATCACTGTGAAAGGCTTTGTCTATCGTAATTATGACGAGAAATATGTTTATTTCTTAAATGAAACATTTAATAGAGATTATTTCTCCTTGATTAAATACGATGAAATAGGGGCTCACGAAATCACTGATTATAATGTCTCTTTCCCTGATAATACTGTCGTGGGACTAGGGCAAATTATTATTGCTTATGAAGATTTTAGATATGTTTCTAATATCGCAATTTTGGAAAAACAAGATAATGTTCCTGCGATTTTTTCCTCAACTTCTAATAATAAATTATTGATGTTTTCCCATAACATTCACGCTGATACATTTAAGGGAGAGAAATGTACAGTTAGTGAGGGATATTACCTCCTTGTTAAAGAAGATGGAACATTAGAATTGTTTGATTATAAATATATGTTATATGGTCCCCTTAACGCTTCATATTTTGGATCGACTGGCGAAGATATTATTCAACGTTTAATCCCTGGTGGAGACTTATTGGTCACCATTCATGGTGAAAACTTTATTATTGATGCTTCTATATGGCATCATACGGTGATTGGATGGTGATGTTATGTTGAAAAAGATTAGCCTTTTATTATTAACATCATTGTTATCTTCATGCGCTACGACTAGAAGCGTGGTCAAAGCCGAAGGCGAGCAAGAACCAACTTATGAATTCTCTTTCAACGAATATAACAATGTGAGAATTCATACCGACCTTCAATATAATTATTTAAATGATGAATATCAAAACGTGAACAATTATGCTAGTGGCACAAGTGAACTATCTAGACCACTAACATTTACTTTGGATTGGGATTTCATCACCAATAGTGGTGAAACCATTAATGATTATTATTTAAATGTGACCTCTGATGAAACTCTATCATCATTTGAAACATATAAATGTTCAAATAGTGAATATACTTTCACAAATTTGATTATTGGAACCACATATTATTATTTTGTGACCGCGAACACGAATGTCTCTTCATATAGCAGTGATATTCACACCTTTAAAACTGAAGACAAAGGCCCAAGAAATGTTTATGTTGATGGAATCACTAATGTGAGGGATTTAGGCGGATATGTTACTGCCTCTAATAAGAGAGTTAAACAAGGCATGGTTTATAGAACAGGTCAATTAAATAATGGCTATTCTTTAACCGTTTCTCCAAAGATTACACTCGAAGGCCGTAAAATGCTTCTAGACGTCTTTAAAATTAAAAGTGAGATAGATTTAAGAGAAATCTATAATAACGAAAATGGAGCCCTTTATGATAGTGTTTTAGGCAAAGATGTGAATTATTATCCATATCACATGGGTTGGGATGTTGTTAACATTGCTAAAAACGAAACAGAATCGATGAGAAATGTCTTTAAAGTATTTACTAATAGGAATAATTATCCCGTCATCTTCCACTGCGCGATTGGAACGGATAGAACTGGTGTTGTGGCCTTCTATTTAAACGCTTTATTAGGTCTTAATAACGTTGATATCTATCGCGATTATTTATTCTCGAACTTTGGTAATATCGGTGGCCCAAGAGGATTAGATCATATTAATTCTCACTTCACTTATTTATCAACCTTTGAAGGGAACACTCTTCAAGAAAAAGCTTATTCGTATTTTGAGAGTATCGGCTTTACCAAACAGGAATTAGATAATATTTGCAACATAATGTTAGAACCAAATATCTAAACAACCTCAAGTGTCTTAATTATGATTTAATTAATCTAAGACTTGTGTGATGATGAGAAAAAGCACCTCACATCCTAAACATTAGGAACGAGGTGCTTTTCAAAAGCAAAGCTAGATTTTAGATAAGGCCAACAATTCTTATCGCGTTTGCGGCAGCTTCAGCGGCTTGACGATAGGCGTTATAGTTGAGATAGGTAACCAATGAATAGATACCAATCACAAGAAGTAATGCGCCAAGGACGCTGAATACGATAATGTTTCTAAGTTTTTTACTCATTTTGTTGTTCTCCTCCCTCAACGATAACTTCTTTTTTCTTAACTGGTAACCACGCGAATAAGGCGAATACCGCGCATCCACCAATTAAGAGGACGTTCGCATCGACAAGAACCATCTTGTACCACTTGAATGATTCAATAGAAGCGGTTTGAATGACCTTAATATCAGAATCTGGATTCTCATTGAATTCCTTGTTTAAGTATTGACATCTTAACCAGGAATATAAGACGTGATGCATGACCTCTTTTAATTGATGTTGCAATCTACGAGAAGAGGTCGCACTATAATTGAAATTCACACTGCTAGAACCATTGAGTTGGGTGTTCATTCCTAAATCACCACCCGCGCGGACTTGTTGGTCGATTGACATATAACTTCCATTTAAGTCAGCCCAGTCGGTAATGATCGCGCCTTTGAATCCCCATTCACCACGGACAACACCGGCAATAGAGGCTTCAGAACCACCGGAATATAAGGCTCCAATTCTATTGAAGCTGGTCATAATTCCAACTGCTCCACCTTCTTGGATACCGATTTGGAATGGTTTCAAATAGCATTCTCTATATGCTTGTTCGGTGGTAAAGGTAAATCCTTCTTTTTTATTGGTTTCAGATTCATTCATGCAGAAGTGTTTGATATATGAATATCTACCACCTTTTAATAACCCCTTAACCGCAGCGGCTAAAGTTTTACCAGAGATAAATGGATCTTCAGAGAAGTATTCCCAGTTTCTACCTCCGACTGGAGTTCTATGTAAGTTAACACCCCAACCCCATAAGCCATTGATGGAGACGGAGTTCATATCCATCGCGAATGATAAACCAAAGTCTTCTCCGAGCTCTTGGTTCCAAGTTTGGGCCACCATGACCGCACATGGATAACCAGTGCCACGTGGAGGTTGTTGATAATAACATTTAATTTGGGCTGGCCCATCAACTTCTGCTAAGAAAGGTTTTCCAACGGATGGAACCGCAGGAGTGCCATAAGATTTATTGATGGTATTTAAGACTTCACTAACAGTGACTTGATCTAATAATTCTTCCCACATAGGATCATCATAATCTTCTCCTAATTGGAAACCTAATTCAGTAACAAGGCCGTTATTTGCGATTCTAAGACCATAGTCTTGACCCCAAACGACTTCCTCATCAAAGACTGGATTGCCGAATTTATCGACGGTCGCGTTATCCCAAGCATCGCCCTTTGCTTGATCGAAGAAATAAGCATCTCTTAAAGCTTGGGTGGATGCACGTGATTGAACACCGTTATATTCTTTAATATCTGGGAAGTCTGCTCTGGTGAGATATTCTGGTTGATATCCATCTTCCACTGCGTCGATTGGATAACCATCAATCGCATCATCACCAGTGAAGAGATTATCAACAATTTCTCCAGTATATTTATCGGTGTTGACATCAATCGTGGAGTTAATGTTGAATGAAACTTGACCATCAACAAGGTTGTTTCCATTGGTGTCGTACATCTTGATATCTTCATGGGAATTTTTACCTAAATGGAAGGTATATTTTCCATGATCTAATTCATAACCGGTATGTCCATTAAAGTTTGCGTCGTAGCAGTCGTAGGACATACAATCAGAGATTTGAATCTCGAGGTCTAAAATTTCACTCTTACTAGGTTCTAATTCGATAGTTTTTGCATATCCGACAAGAGCTTTCGCACTCTTTTCGATTTGTCCATAGTAATATGGAGCCTCCAAGTAGACTTGAGCGACATCTTTACCACTCTTATTACCAACATTGGTGACTTTTAATTTGATGTGGTATTCACCTTCAGGATCAAGGTTAGAAATTTGTGTTCCATTTTTGGTGAAATATGTATCTTCTAATTTATATTCGAAGTCGGTGTAACTAAGACCATAACCAAATGGATATTCGACAACCGCATCATATCCAGTAGCTTCATATTCTTGGTCTTCTTCATCTAATAAATTACGAGTATAATCATTCCAATATTCTTCTTTATCGGCGGTTTCATACCAACGGTAACCGACATAGATGTTTTCAATATATTCAAAGAATCTCTTTCCGTTTAATCCGGAACCCGTAAATTGGGCAGCGTTTTTCGCGCGGAAGGCAAAACTTAATGAACGATCATAAGTATAGGTATCCACGAGATGTCCGGATGGAGTTTTTTCACCATATAATAAGGCTGGAATGATGCTCGCTCCATGAGTGCCGGTAAATCCAACTTGGAGAGCGGAATCTAATCCAGGAATGGTGTTTAAGAAAGTTAAATCCATCGCCGCCGGGGAGTTGATGATGACAACAACATTTTCATAATTTTCCCCAACATATGTAAGAAGATGCTCTTCTTCAATGGATAAATCTAAATAAATCTTATTAGATTCATTGACATAATTTCTACCCGCTTTTCTCATCGCTCTATCAGCAGGAATATCTTCACCGGCGTTTCTAGTGATAACCACTAACGCGGTATCAGAATATGCTCTCGCGTTTGCTAATAATGAAGGGCTGTAATAATTAGCGTCACTGATTTCTGGCTCATGTAATGTAATGACATTATCATTTGAAATAGAGCCTGGATCTTTAAGCGCATACAGGTATGGAGACGCATAATTTGTGTACATGTTCTTAAGTTCAGTATTATATTGGATATCATAATTTGTTAAGGCATCATAAAGATCCACTAAAGATTCTCTTTTAGAATCCTCTGCCATAACTCTTCCTGAACAGGACCCAGAATTCGCGCCATAAGCCCAGTCAATACTAGCCCAGCCAAAGACGTTGACTCTGTCTATGTCATCATAATCGAGAGGTAAAACGTTATTATTATTCTTTAATAATACCGCCCCCTCTTCAACAATTTGTTTGGCCATTTGTTGGCCGCTTTCTCTTGATTTTTCTAAGGAATCTTCGTGGACGATAGGCGGACATAAAATAGAATCAAGATTTCTTTCATTCATCTTAACGATGTTGTCACCTATGGAAAGTCCTGTGATAACCACGGCAGCAGTTAAAACAGAGGCTATGCGTAAAATCCACGCCTTGCCGAATTTAAATGCCATATGGAACCTCCATTGCAAATATGTTTATATCTCATAGTAAAAACAAATTTCCTCTTGTGTCAACCATAATGATTGTGTGCGGAAGATCTTCCTTTCACACTCTGTCATGAATGGCGGAGAACTTGATAACTTCAAAATCAATGTTGCTGAAGGCAAAGGTGGACCAATTAAGGTTGGCAGTTACAATTATGAAATCTTGAAAGATTCAGATGCGACTTGGAAAATCTGTGCTTTAAAAGTTACCGCTGCTGAATAAAACAAAGATTATTTATCACAAAGGGCTGAAAGTTAAATTTCAGTCCTTTTATTATGTTTCATTCACTATCGTGATATGATGTTTATATTCAATGAACAAACTCGTATTTAATCCATTTTTGCCCGAAAACGAATATGTTCCTGATGGAGAACCACATATTTTTAATGACCGCGTCTATTTATATGGAAGCCATGATAAATTCAATGGTGAAGGTTTTTGTTTATTAGATTATGTGTGTTATAGCGCGCCTATCGACGATTTAAGCGATTGGAAATATGAAGGTGTCATCTATCAAAGAAAACAAGACCCAGATGGGAAAAAAGGAATTTATCATGCGATGTATGCGCCTGATGTCGTTCAAGGAAAAGACGGAAAATATTATTTGTATTATTTTTTAGGCCGTAAAGGATATATCTGTGTTGCTAGATGCGATGAACCCGCGGGTAAATATGAATATTATGGGCATGTCAAATATCAAGATGGAACCCTTTTAGGAAAGAAAAAGGAACCTTTCCAATTTGACCCCGGATTATTTAAAGATGATGATGGCACAATTTATATGTATACCGGATTTTCTCCAAGATATTCTAATCCGTTATTGATGGGTTGGCATAAAACATCTAAACGAGGAACGATGGGTTTTGTGTTAGATGATGATATGTTAACGATTAAAGAAGGCCCAATCTTTATTGGTGTGCCAAGTGTCCATTCCTCAAGAGGAACAGGATTTGAAGGACACGAATTCTTTGAAGCCAGCTCAATGCGTAAATTTAATGACAAATATTATTTCATCTATTCTTCAATTAATGGGCATGAACTTTGTTATGCGGTAAGCGATAACCCTTTAAAAGGATTTAAATATCAAGGAACTTTAGTAAGTAATGGCGATATTGGTCTATCTGCGAAAGGAATTAAAGATGGAAAAAATCCAACCGGAAACACGCATGGATCATTGATTCAAATCAAAGATAAACATTATGTGTTTTATCATCGACATACGAATAGACACGCTTTCTCTAGACAAGCATGCGCGGAAACTATTAAGTTTGAAAATGGTATTTTCTATCAAGCTGAACTTACAAGCTGTGGCCTTTTAAAAGATAATGTCTTAATAGGAGTGGGGACATATCCTTCCAGAATTGCGTGTCAGCTTTATAGCCAGAAAAAGAATTCTTATTTTTCCTTAATGTTTAAAGTTAGAAAAGGGATGAGACCATTTATCACTCAACGTGATGATCAACAATATATAGCCAATTTCTCTAATGGTTCAGTCGCGGTGTACAAATATTTTGATTTGAGCAAAACAGTCTCAATAAAAATAAATATCAAAGGAAAATTAAATGGGGATTTTGAAATTTATAATTCCAACGGTTTGATTGGGGTCATTAATAACGAATCCAATAATGTTTTAATCAAAGGTGAATTGTTAGCAAAAGACGTTTTAAAATTCATCTATAAAGGTAAAGGGCATTTTGATTTCATATCATTCGAATTGAAAGAAAACTCCTAGAACTGAACCCTGTTGGTGTTAACAATTGATTATATATTTTGTTTTATTAGGAAAAGATAAAACAATATTTAATTGCGCAACCTGAATAGTGATAAATAGAATCACTTCTAAACCATATCTTAAAAATTTAAATAAATAGATATTTAATGTAAAATAGCAATAATGAACAAAAACAAATATTATCCAGTTCTCGATTTGATCAAGTGTATCGCTGCTGTGATGGTTGTTACTCTACACGCCTTTCCTAGTGGCTCGACCACCGAAGGCGCGGGGATTGATAGTTCCTCTCTTACGATGATGCTTGGTCAATCTTTTATTCATGCATTGTTAAGAATCGCGGTCCCGTTATTTTTTGTTATTAGCAGCTTCTTGTTATTTAAAAGAATTGAACAAGATCCAGAAAACAAGTGGAGACATATTGGAAAATTTTGCCTTAGAATATTATTTTTATATGCTTTCTGGTATATCCTTGGTCTTCCGCTTGTCATCGAAGATATCGTGGATATGGGGACGACGGGAAACACGGACGGAATCATTAAATATGTGGTTATCACATTGTGGAAGGGCTCTCCACATGGATTTTGGTATTTAGTAACTTTGGTTTTAAGCGTTTTAATAACCGGCGCGATTAAGTCGAAAAAATCGTTAATTGTGGTGACTGTTATTTCTTCATTAATGTATCTTTATGGGTGCCTTAATTCTGCCTATTTTGGGTTATTCACATTAAGTGAAGATCCCGTTTCTAAAGCCTTTTACACAATTGGAGACTTTCTCCAATTAAACATTTGTCCTCTTCAAGGACTTTTATATGTTGTTTTAGGAAAGATTTTTGCTTCATATGGACCATTTAAAATCAAAGGGAATCCAATTATTATTCCATTTGCCTATTTCCTTATGGCGGGAGAAATATTCCTTACATTAAATCTCAAAATATTTGTTTATCCAGACGCTTTCCTTTCTTTGCCAATCTTTGTGTTCTTCTTCATGAATCAAATGTTATTGATAGATTCTCAAAACGAGAAGTTTATCAAGGTTATGAAAAAGCTGAGAAAAGTTGGAAGTTTCCTTTATCTCTTCCATTTCCAATTCTTCTTTTATACTTATTGGATTTGTGACTCTATTGGGCATAACATCTTTAGAGAAAAATATTATCTAATCATTATTCCGTTTATTGTTTGTTTGTTCGCTGCATATGGACTTCAAACTTTATGTGAATTCCTTTCAAAATATAAAGCCCTTAGATTCCTAAAATATTCTTATTAATATTTTTAAATTTACGACATAATTAATTAGATGAAAAAAGTTGGTATTATTATTCCTTGTTATATGGAAAGCCAAGATATCAAAAGGCATGTCGAGGCTTTAAAAGATTATCTAAAGAAGATAGATAATTACCATTTTGATATTGTTTTAGTGAACGATGGCAGCAAGGATGAGACCGAAGATGTGATCAACGCTATTCCGGGTGTTAAAACCATTTCTTATTATCCAAACAAAGGGAAAGGCAACGCAGTCAGGGAAGGTATTAAATTTTTATTAGAATCATTAGATGATGATTATTACATCTTTATGGATGCGGATATGTCGACGGATATAGAGGCGGTTGATAGTTGTCTTTCTTCTTTAGAAGAAGGAAACGACTTAGTCCTCGCTTCTAGATATGATAAAGAAAGTCAAATTCTTATCAAACAACCCTTTAAAAGAAGATTTATCTCGAAATGTTCAAGAATCATTATTGGAATGATGTTTCATTTTAAAGTTAAAGACACTCAATGTGGGTTTAAAGGAATGAACAAAGACTTAGCAAAACTATTAATTGAAAAATCGAAGATGGATGGCTTTTCCTTTGATGTCGAATATCTCTATATCTCTAAACTTTATAATAAAAATTATAAATCTCTCCCAGTGAAGTGGAGCGATGATCGCACATCAACCCTATCTCCTTTTAAATCATCAATTAAATTCTTTAAAGATTTATTCAAAATCAAAAGAAACAAAAAGCATTATCTTTCTTAATTTTTTAAGTTGTTATTAAACAATTCTTTTTTGTATTCTAAATATAGACAATTGGAGGAAACAATATGAAGTATCAATGCACTTTATGTGGACACATTTATGATCCAGAATTAGGCGATCCAGATAGCGGTATCGCTCCAGGAACACCCTTTGAAGATATCCCCGAAGATTGGGTTTGCCCTCTTTGCGGTGTTGGCAAAGAAATGTTCGAAAAAATGGAATAAATGCCTCAAACCCCCATTATTTTTTAAAAAATTATGCTAAAAGAAATTGAAAATAGAAGATCTTGCCGCGCTTTTGATAGTGACCGCATGGTGGAAGAAGAGAAGATTCAAGAAGTCATTAATGCTGGTTTAGCGGCTTCCTCTGGTAGAGGACTTCAAAACGGTATAATAATCGCTATCACGAACAAAGAAGTTAGAGAAAAGTTGGTCTCTCTCAATGCAAAAATTTTGAATTTTCAAGGTGACGCTTTTTATGGAGCACCAGTTATCTTATTAGTGGCGGTGAAGAATTGTCCATTCTCAAAATATGATGGCTCCACAATGATTGAAAACATGATGATTGAAGCCACTAATCAAGGGCTTGGTTCATGTTGGATTCACCGCGCAAAAGAAGAGCTCGAATTAGAAGAAGGTCGAAGTTGTTCGCATCTTTAAACCTTAATTTAGAGGAATACGAAGGTGTTGGACATGTCGCTTTGGGATATGCTCTTCCTAACGCCTATAGAGAGAAAAAAATTAAAGACAATCGTGTCTTTTGGATTAAATAAATATAAGATTAAATCAAGTTTATTTAGAAAGGAACATATTATGGCCTATCAAATATTTACAGATTCCAGTTCTGGTTTATCTAAAGAACTAAGAGCGGAATATAACATTCCATATTTCCGTATGGGTATCGTTATCGATGGCGTGGAAAAACACGCGGATCTCGACTGGGAAGAATACACAAACGATGAATTCTATGGTTGGGTGGCAAATCCAAAAATTAAAAGAAATACTTCGTTAATTTCCACAACTGAAATTATTGAAAAAGTCACCCCTTATTTAAAAGAAGGAAAAGACATTCTTTACCTTGCCTGCACTGACGCGCTTTCTGGTTCTAGAAATATTTTTGAATTAGTTAAAAAAGATTTGGAAGAACAATTCCCAGGAAGAAAGCTTATCTCTGTTAATTCATGTAGAGCAGAAATGGCTCTTGGGATGATAGTCATCGAAGCTTGCAAACTTCAAAGACAAGGAAAGAGCATAGAAGAAGTTGTTGCGTGGGTTGAAGAAAACAAACAAAAATTTAATCAAGTTGGCTCTGTTGAAACTCTTACTTATTTAAAAGCTTTTGGTAGAGTGAGTGGGGCCGCTGCTTTCTTTGGAAATTTAATGTCTCTTAAACCAATGATTATGGCGGATATTCATGGTAATAACTATGTTTATAAGAAAACAAAGGGCACTAAAAACTCATTAGAAGAATCAATTCTTTATATCAAAGAAAGAATGATTGAAGGTGTGACTGATTGTGTTTATGTTTGCCAAGCTTCATGCTCAGAAAAACAAAAATATTTAATGAAACAAATTGAAGAACAACTTCATATTAAAGCCTATCCTTCATTCATTGGTCCTCTCGTTGGACTTTGCTGTGGCCCAGGAATGTTCGGCTGCTATTTCTTTGGTAAAGAAGTTACTGAAGAAGCTAAATAATAAGAAAGGTACCCAAATCCTAGATATCAGGAAAGGGTACTTTTTATTGTGAATTAATTCACAAATCTTTAATTGTGTGTATAATATTGTATCGGAAGGAGTTAGAAACATGAATAATACAAAACTTTCTCAAGTAGTTACATCAATCATTCTTATTGCTTTAGGCGTTCTTATCGCTATCTTTGGTGTGACCGCTGTGTTAAATCTTTACTTCGGCATTCTTTTTGTCGTTGTTGGAGCGTTGCTAATAGTCCTCGGAGTCGTCAAATTTGTCACTAACAAAGAATTAGTTTTTTCGACAACATTCTTAGCTTCTGCTTTATTGGCAGTTGGCATTTCTTTGCTCGCAAATTGGCTCAGCTTTGACACATTGATTAATCTACTTGTTATTTTACTCGTCGCTTTTGGCGCGGCCTTATTTGTCTTTGGAATTTATTCCGCAGTTAAAAAGCAATTGGTTCTCGGTATCTCTCAATTAGTTATTGGTATCGCTCTTGTCATTATCGGTGTTCTTTATTTGACCGTCCCAGAGTTTGCTACTACGTTCTGGATCATTGTTGGTATCCTTATTGCTCTTTACGGCATGGTTATGCTTATCAGTGTTTTAGTTAAAAAATCTAAATAATAACAAACAAGATAATTAAATCCCGTCCATTAAGGATGGGATTTTCTATATAAATGAAAGTTTTTTTCGTTCCCCGTTTATTTATATAAATAATTAATATATAATTTATTCACAAGGTTTTACTATGGGAAAAACTATTAAAAGAATCCGTGTTGCGTCAGTCACTATTATTTTATTAGAAATCGTACTTTTGGCGCTTTTTTCAATTTTTTATTTTAATAACTTCTTTGATTTGAAAACATTATTACCAGTTGTCGCTGTCGTTTTAGGCGCGGTTGTTGTAGCTGGATTAAACGCTTTATTTGTTTGGATTGTCACTGTTGAGATTTCACATCTTAGACAAAAAACAGACTTACATGCTGCTGAAGTTATCGGTAGTGACGTTCAAGAAGCTTATAACTTTGCAATGGTTGGCTTAGCAGTTACCGATGATAACGATATTGTTCTTTGGACCAACGATTTGTTTAAAGATAGACACCTCGATATTATCGATATGAATATTTTGAAGTGGCTTCCAGAACTTGAAGAACTTAAGAAAAATCCAACAAGCACTGAACCAATCAAAGTAGTGGTCAATTCCCGTAACTATGATGTCAAATATCTTCCTGACGCCGGTCTATGGATTTTTAAAGACTCCACCGATTATGAGGAAGTTGTTAATTATAACAAGCAACAAGCTCCTGTTGTTGGTCTTTTAACCATTGATAACTATGGTGATGCCACACATGGTGAAACTGAAGATTTAAACGACGTTATCACCAAGATTAAATCGGCGATTTTTGCTTATGCGAAACAATACAATGTTTTACTTAGAAAATTCAGAGAAGACTCATATTATTTGCTCTGTAACTTTGAATCGTTAGATAAGATGAAAACTAATAAGTTTTCTTTGATTGATACTGTCAGACAAATCGGTTTTGACGAAGGTGTTCCAATTACTCTTTCTATTGGTATTGCTCACGACTTCCCTGACATTGTCAAATTAAATGAAATGGCCAGCGATGCTTTAGATATCGCGATGTCGCGTGGTGGTGACCAAGTCGCCGTCAGTGAATATGGCCGTGATATGGAATTCTTTGGTGGTAAGACTGAAGCCCAAGAAAAGAGAAGTAGAGTTCGTGTTCGTGTTTTGGCAGACTCCCTCATTTCTCTTATTCGCGCTTCTTCAAATGTCTTAATTATGGGTCACGCTAATATGGATATGGATGCTTTGGGTGCATGTTTAGGCGTTCAAGCCATCTGCCATCGTGTGAATAAAAAATCGATGATAGTTGTCGATTTAAAATCCACAGAAGTTAAAGCTAGAGGTGCTCTATTATCATCATTCTCTCGTGATGAGCTTGATACGATGAGATGTTCTCCAAAAGAAGCCCACGAATTGTTAACAAGTGATACTTTATTAGTGGTGGTTGATGTTCACACTAAGAGTATGTGTATGGCGCCATCACTTCTTGATCACGCTTCTAAGGTTGTTGTTATTGACCATCACCGTCGTGCTGAAGATTATATTGAATCCCCGGTTTTAAATCACATTGATCCATCAGCATCTTCCGCTTCTGAACTTGTTACAGAATTTATTAAATTCTCTTCTATCAACCCAAGAATCGAAGTTTCTGCAGCTTATGCCACAATTATGCTTTCTGGTATCTTCTTAGATACGCATCGTTTTAGAAGTAGACAAACCGGTATCAGAACTTTTGAAGCTTGTACAGCTTTAAAAGAATATGGTGCGGACAACTCTCTTGCAGACGACTTCTTAAAAGATGAAGAAGAAGAATACCGTGTTATTTCTGGTATTGTTAAAACCATGAAATATCATTCTCCAGGCGTTGTGTATGCGGTGGCTGATCCTTCTATTGAATATGATTCCGCAACATTATCAAAAGTTGCCGACACCTGTATGTCTATGCGTGGGGTCAAAGCTTCCTTTGTTATTGGTAGAGCTGAAAAAATGACAAAGATGTCATGCCGTAGTGATGGCTCTATATCAGTCCAAATTATTGCTGAAAAAATGGGTGGTGGCGGTCACTTATCAATGGCTGCAGCCGCTTATAAAAACAAAACCATTCCACAAGTTGTTAGTGAACTCCTTGTTGTTTTAGATAACAGCTTAAGCGCTGCTCGTAATGATGCTGTTTCTCGTAAGATTGTTGATGAAGGAGTGGATCAATAATGAAAGTTATTATGTTAGCAGACGTTAAAAACGTCGGTAAAAAAGGTCAAACTATCGAAGTTAGCGATGGCTACGCGAATAACTTTTTACTTCCTCGTCGTTTAGCGGTAAAAGAGAGCAAAAAAAGTGTAGAAATATTAGAAAAACAACAAGAAGATGCCAGAATTGCCTACGAAAATGATAAAAACGAAGCCATTAAATTAGCGGAAAGACTTAAGGGTATCACTCTTGAATTCACCCTCAAATCCAATAAAAATAAATTGTTTGGTTCCATTTCTTTCAAACAAGTTGAAGAAGCTTTAAAAGAAAGAGAAAACATCATTATTGATAAACGCAAAATTTTAACAAAAGGACCAATTGATAACCTTGGCATCACTGTTCTTGATATCGAATTATTCAAGGGTGTAAAAGGACAAATTAAAGTCCATGTCTCGGAGGAAAAATAATATGGCAGATAAAAAAGAAGTTAAATATCGCGCCGAACCTCTCCCTCATAATTCTGATGCAGAAAGAGCGGTCTTAGGTTCAGCTTTATTAAAAAGTTCGATGGCGAATAATGTCATCTCTTCTCTCCAAGAAGATGACTTCTTTGAAGGACGTCACCAAATTATTTTTCGCGTTATCGCAAATCTTTTTGCGCGTCGTGTTGCGATTGATATTTTAACGGTCGCTGAAGAGCTCGCAAACATTCAAGAACTCGACCATATTGGAGGCGTTAAATATTTACAAGAATGCGCTGATTCAATGGTGACGTTTGCGAACCTTGAATTCTATATCAACATTGTTCAAAATCAATCAGTTTTAAGAAAAATGCTTATCACTGTTAGAGACATTGATAAGAAATATATGGAACACGAAGTTGAAGATGTTAATGATTTTATCATTCAAAGTGAATCTGACTTCAAAGATTCTATCGCGAGAAGAAAAGTATCCTCTTTTAGAACCGCAGAAGAAGTCGCTCAAGTTGTTAAAAATGAAATTGAGATGATGGCTTCTAAATCCTATGGTTCTGCGGATAAAGATTTAATTGGTTTAACCACCGGTTATGGTAACTTAAATCACTATACCCAAGGTTTTCAACCCGGAACTTTAACAATTATTGCTGGTCGTCCAGGTTTAGGTAAGACCGCTTTAGCTTTAAACTTTGCCTTGAACGCTACTCGTTATCACGATGTTCCTGTTGCCTTCTTCTCTCTTGAAATGAGTGCAGAATTATTGATGAGACGTTTGATCGCGTCTTTATCTTGTGTTGATTTAAGCAAAATCAATTCTGGTAATTTAGGCGATGGTGATTCACGTCTTAAAATCAACGGAGCGATTAAAGAATTATCCACCCTTAAACTTTATATCGATGATTCTTCTGGTCTTCGTTTAACAGATATTATCGCTAAATCTAAAAAACTTGCAGCGACCAACCCAGATCTTGGAATGATTTTCATCGATTATTTAGGCTTAATTCAACTTGGGGTTAAATCAGGCAAGGCTGATAGTCGTAACGAAGAAGTTCGTAAGATTTCATTAGCTTTAAAAGATTTATCCAGAGAATTAAAGATTCCGGTTGTGGTCTTATCACAATTATCTCGTGATGTTGAAAAACGTGATTCCAAGAGACCAATGCTTTCCGACCTTCGTGATAGTGGTTCTATCGAACAAGACGCTGACGTTGTCATGCTCTTATTCCGTGGTGACTATTATGAAAAAAATACCAAGAAGAACAAAGGTAAATCTTGGGAAAATGAAAAAGGTGGGCAAATGTCTGATGAAGAAAAAGTCGCGGCTCAAAGAGATGCGAAAATCGCCGAAATTCCAGGCAATGTTTCTTATGTTGAAGTCAATGTTGCAAAGAACAGAAACGGTGAACCAGGAAAAGCTTATTTATTTTTCTATAAATCTTATGGCCGTTTCGACCCCGCTCCTAAAGATTGGGAAGAGGAAATGCAAAAATATGGCGTAGACGACGCCGATTAATTAAGATGCTCTATCATATTATTGCTAGCGGTTCCAAAGGAAACGCCACAATTGTAAAACATAAAAACACAGTAATTCTCATTGATATGGGAATTTCTTTTTCGCGTTTAGAGGAAGGCTTAAAAGAGATCAATTTAAAAGCGGAAGACATTGATTTCGCTTTATTTACTCATAATCATTCAGATCATATAAACGGCTTAAGATTTATCCCAATTCGTAAGCAATATGCTTTAGACGGGAGTCTTCCCTCAAATGGATATAATGTTTTGGAATTATATCAAAGATATCATTTAAAAGATGTTGATATCATTCCAATTAGAACTTCACATGACGCTTCAAATCCCTGTGGATTTATTATTGAAACCGCTGAGGAAAAACTCGTTTATATGACCGACACCGGAATCTTTTTAGATGAGTGCTTATCATATGTTTCTAATCCAACTTATTTGATTTTAGAATGTAACCACGATTTAAAGATGCTTTATAAATCAAATAGACCTTTAGATTTAAAAACAAGAATCGCTTCTGATCATGGCCATCTTTCCAACGAAGATAGCGCACTCGCGGCGAAAGATATCGTTGGTCCAAGAACCAAAGAGATCACTCTCGCGCATATCTCTGAAGAATGTAATACTCCAGAGCTTGCTTTAGAGGCTTATAATCGGATTTTCTCTTTCTTCCACCTTGATATCTCAAAATATAATATTCGTGTCGCGAATCAATATGTTTCCTTAACAGGAGGAAAATTATGAAAATAAGAATTATCGCGATTGGGAAAATCAAAGAAGATTATCTTAAAAATGGAATTAATGAATATCTCAAACGACTTCAAGCCTACGCTCAAACAGAGATTGCTGAAGTGATGGATGAGCCGGTTAAAGATAATCCATCTTTATCAGAAATCGAAATTGTCAAAAATAAAGAAGGACAAAAGGTTTTGAAGTTATTAAAACCAGGAGATTATGTCATTAATCTCGATTTAAACAAAAAAGAGCTTACCAGCCCTGAATTTGCAAAATATCTAGAAGATAAATTTGTGGTCGGCAACTCCTCGTTAACATTTATTATCGGGGGTTCATATGGTCTTAGTGATGAACTTAAAAAACGAGCGAATGACTCCTTATCTTTCTCTAAAATGACCTTTCTCCATCAGATGACCCGTCTTATCTTGCTTGAACAAATTTACCGAGCCTTTAAAATAAATAGAAATGAGACCTACCACAAATGAACTATCCAGAATTTGAACACTTAAAAATTATCGAAGATAAAAATAATCCATTTTCCACTTTGTTTGAATATGAAAGTGGGGAAAGGTTTTATATTGAACCCGCCTTTTATCGTCAATTATTGGGATTTAAAGAGCACCGTCTTGAAGATTATCCACGTATCCTGAAAAGGATGGAAGAAGTGGTAAAAAAGAATAAAAAAGTCATTTTTACTGCAGAATTTGAATATCCTCAAACTCTCGTGGAAAACGAAAATTACATTATTTTAGAAATATTCGATATCACCGACCCTCTACAAATTTATGTTGAAGATAAATCTAGAGGATCAGATTATGGCGATTAAAAACCTCGGTCATCAACCGAGGATTTCTTTTTATTGAGCAGGTCTTAATTGTTTCATCGAGAGCCACATTATTCTCATACCCATGAGGAGGATGAAGAACATTGAGGCATATGATGTTAAGATGAATCCGGCGATCATCGCGAGTAACGCTGGGGCGAAGGAAGCCCAGCACACCATCTTGACACAAGTCCAGAACGTGAGATAGTTCATAGGATTGTTCTTGCCTCTTGTTAATAAGAAGCAAAGAAGGGCCATAAAGACAATGACGGCGAAGTAGACACCGAAGAAGATACCAGTGTAGGACCAGAAGGTTCTCGTTTTGGTTTCTGTATAGACTTCATCCAATGTCTTGGAGAAGTTCTTGTGAACATCACTAAGATAACTTGGTTCTCTTAAGACTTTATACGCCCCATTAGCGTCTTTTGTGAAATCTATTTCAGGTTTATTTTCGGTCTTAAGCATCTTTTCGATGATGAATTCATCTTTAGTGGTGTGATACCAGTCACCAGAGACTGCGCTTATTCTCTTAACATTGTTTCTTTCAAAGATTTGAAGCGCCATTCCAGTTTTGTAAAGAAGAAGGAACGATGGACGATAATATGTATCGACGGTTGAGGGTTCGCTTGATTCTTCAGAGACATCTTCAGAAATTTCTTCTTCTGAAGTTTCAGATTCACTTTCTTCTAAATAAAGTGATGATGGGTTTTCTTCTGGAACGTATTTGGTTATTGTCCCGACAATATATCTTTCGGCGTTTAAATCTTTTATGAAGGCCGAAATATCTTTACTGCTTGTAGAATTCAAATAATAAATTTGATATTCGATTTGTTGAATACCTTCCGCGCTGACGGAGATGTATTGGGCAAGTGGTTCAGCATCGTTGAATTCGGTTCTTAATGCCCCATCTTTATAGGAGAGGAGTTGTTTATTACCATCCACTTTGAAGTCATATCCTTCTTCTTTTAATTCAAGGAAAGCTCCGGTGTTGGTCAAATCCATCCCAAAGTTATTAGAGGCAAAAACGGAGGCACCATGTGTTTTAGAAACACTAGTCATAATTGGAATTAAAGGTATGATAATAGAAACGAGACCCAAAATCATTGGAATCCACCATGGAGCGGTTTTGGCCGCGATAAGGGTATCATCATTTCTTATATTTGTTGTGGCTAATAGTTTGAGAGTATTTTTTGTAGAGTCTTTCATATAATCACCGTATTCACGTAATTAAAAGTTTATAATATAGCGACCTATTTTACAAATAGTTATTGATATTTTCTTTTTTGGCCTCTAAAATGACAATGCTAAAAGCACAACATGGGGTCGAAATGGTTTCGACGGAGATCGGTTTGTCTTTAATTGCAGTCGAGCGATGACGTTATCATCAAAAACAATATAACTGCCAATAGTTATATGAGAGCCCCTAGAGCTCAATCTCTCTGCTTAGCTTAATTTAGCTCCCGACACAGGGTCCGACGCAAGGCGCCGGGCAGAGTGCCCTCCAAGGTTTTCGCCTTTCACGCTTGGATAAGGTATCATACCAAAAGGCTAGTAACGTGAAGTGGACTTGTTATCCGTTATGAAATTGGTAAGTCTCGCGTGCCTTAGTCTGTCAATATTCGAAAGCACGTTAAACTTAAATATTGTCTAAACTGTAGACATTATTGAGTGACTATCTTCGGACGCGGTTTCGATACCGCCGGCTCCACCAAATTATTAGTAATGAGAGGGCTTGTCTCTCTCTTTTGCTTTATTTAAAGTAAAAAGATGCTAAAATCAAAGAACAAGAACATGAAAAAAGTCGCTATTACAACTGAATCTACCGCTGATCTCTCTCCTGAGTTAATCAAACAATACAATATACATGTTGTTCCCTTCGGAGTTCTTCTTGGTGAAGAGATGCTTTATGATGGCAATTTCTCCACAACCGAAATCTTTGATTTCGTCGACAAGACAAAAATCCTTCCTAAGACCTGTGCGGTTAACGAATTCCAATTTGAAGAATTCTTCAAAAACTTGCTCAAGGAATATGATGAAATCATTCATATTTCAATGTCTTTAAGGTTTTCAAGCGCAGTTAAAAACGCAAGAAATGTTGCTGAAAGACTTGGAAAAGAAAAAATTCATGTCATTGATTCCAAATCATTATCCACAGGTGTTGGACTTCAAGTTATTTACGCGGCTGAATTATTAGCGGAAGGTAAAGAAGTTGATGAAATTGTTCGATTAGTGGAATCCCGCAAGATGAAAGCTCAAGCTAGCTTCGTCGTCAATACCCTTGATTATCTCTATATGGGTGGTAGATGTTCCGGGTTATCTAGAACACTAGGCACTATTTTAAGATTAAAACCTCAAATCCTTGTCCAAGACGGATCAATGAGCCCAGGTAAAAAGTATATTGGTAAACAAAGCGCTTGTGTTTATAACTACTGTGTCGATATTATTAAACAATTCCCTAATATCTGTAAGAAACATGTCTTTATCACTCACTCTCATGCGACCGTAGAAATGATTGAAGAAGCAAAAAGAGCTTTAAGAGAATATGGTGTCACCGAAGTCCATGAAACAATTGCTGGCGCGACAATCACTTCTCACTGCGGTCCAAAGTGTCTCGGTATCCTCTACTATAACGATGGTGATATCGATGTTGTTGAGAATAAAGTAGTGCAAAAGAAGGCTGACAAACAAGCTAAAAAAATCGAAAAGAAAAAACAACGCAAAGAAAACAAAAATCTTAGAGCAGAAAAGAAAAAATCAAAAAAATAATCCGGATTTACTGCAAATACCGGATTATTTTTCATTTTTGACTTCTTTTTTCTTACGTTTGAATATCTTTTGAAGGTTTTGTTTAAACTTATCGCTATTTTTTAATAAGTAGTATAATATCGCCATTATTTGAATTGGGACACATATAATGAAGATAAGCCACATCCATGAATTTGGCGCCATGATAATAATCAATGTTAGATAGACACTTAAAGCTAGTCCCCAGATTAATATTGAGACCCCTATTAAAACTAAGAACTTTTTCTTATAGATGGCCATAAAAACTATGAGAACAATTCCGCTTATTGGGATTCCATAGATGAATAATAACCAAGGAGCAGGAATCTTGTCGCTAAATACGATCAAAGCGATAGCGAATAAAGTGACCAAGACGAACCACACGATTCCTAAAGCTAATGAAGGAATGATAATTTCATTTTTGATTGGTCTTTTTCTTTTTATCTTAACTTCTTTCTCAAAAAAGAAATCATCAATGCTGACACCATAAAATTCCGCCATTTCTTTCAAGATAAAGATATCTGGAAAACCTTCTCCCCTTTCCCATTTGGAGATTGATTTATCAGAATAGTTTAATCTTTCGGCTAATTCGGCTTGAGTTAGGCCTTTAGCTTTTCGAAATTTGACTAGATTATCTGCGACAACCTTTTTTCTTTGTTCTTCTGTCATTGCATATTAATATTACTTTACTTTTTCGTTTCAATCAAAAATAAAAAACTGATTGTTTTTATCTTTTGTGTTATATTTTGTGTTGAGGTATATAAATATATCAAAGGGAGATTATGCGTATGAACACTTTTAACGCTTTATCGACCTGGGCTAATCGGGAGTAACGCTTACTCCTGACACATATATAGAAGATTTATTCTTCAAAAAGCCGTCTTAATATTATGACGGTTTTTTCTTTTTTAAATAGACTGGTATAATGGTAAAGATGAATAGAAATACAACTTTAGAAACTATTAGCACGATTACCCTCTTTCTCATTCTAGAAGTTTTAGCGTTTATTAGTTTTGGTTTATCCAATTCCTTTATTGTCTTTGCTTCATTGGGAATTGTTATTGCCATCCTAATGGGCATTATCTCTGTGAGAGAAATTAAAAAAGATGGCTTTATCTCCGTCCTATTTTTTGCTATTCCTCTTTTTATCTTTGGATTAATTTCCGCGCTTAGTCCATTTGCTAGTGGAGGTGGATTGAGCCTAGCTGAATCTATTTTCCTTCCTGTCGGCCTTTTGGCTTTTGCTGCGATGGGATATTTCTCTGGAGTTAATTCCAAATTTGATATGTCCAAAGCTTTAATCGCCATTTATGGCGGCATTGCTTTAATTGTTTTGATATCTTATTTCTTTACGATGATTCAGTTCGTTCCATTCTATACGATTATTCACGCTAAACATTATGTTTATTATGATGGTGGAATATCTTCAACCCCAATTGGTGAAACAGCGTATTTCTTAATGGGATTTAAATTCCAAGAAGTTTCAATCCAATACTTTACTTTATTTCCTTCTGTTTTGTCTTCTAGCGTTATCGCTTTATTCTTTATTTCACCAAAAAAAGAAAAACTTAAATTCTCAATATATGCGATCTACGCTGCCATTGGACTTATTGCTTTATTAACCATGCCAATCAAAATTACAATCATCACTGATGTTTTGTTATTAGTGATCATTACTCTTATCATCTTATTTGGAAAGAAAGTTATTAAAGGATCTCAAATCCTAAAATGGATAATAATTGGATTTTTAATTGTTATTTTAATTGCTTTTATTATTCTTGTTTTAAACGCTCAAACATTGTGGGGTTGGACTGAAGGATTTAGAAATTTCATCGCCTCTCATCAAATTCTTAACAGGCTCTTTAATTCCAATCGTTTTGTCGTTAATTATAATTTGATTTTAAAATACGCTTTTGGCTCTAATACCATCATTGGATGGTATCCAATTGGAACAGAAGTAGATATTTCTAATTCCATCTTGTTTGACACAATTATTACCAGCGGTGTTTTAGGGCTTGTTGTCCTTGTTATCGATTTTGTTTTTACAAGAAGTACGATTAGTGATTATTACGTCAAAGGTAATGATGACATATTGACCAAATCTTTAATTCTTGGCTTTGTTTCATCATTCTTTGTTTATTCCCTTATTAACTACGACGCTCAACCGCTTCTTCGCTATAATAACTTATCTCCGATATATACGAACGGTTTATTTTTAATTGCTATTTTCTTTATTGGATATATGTTTAAAGTTACAAATTCAAAAAATAACGAAGTAAAAAAAACGGTTTCAATTGAAGCTGAAGCGCCCATTTATGGAAAGGAGAGCGAATATGAAATTTAAAAGGTTAGCTATGTTATCTGTTTCCTTTTTTGCGATGACCCTTTCAGCGTGTGGTTATGGCTTAAAAGAATATTATTCTGGCGATGCCTATAATTCCGGGAATTTCCAAAAGGATTATTATCGTGTTTGGAATACAAAAATTGATCCAAAAAATGAGAAAAATCAAATTGTTAACACTAATGAATATAATCTTTCAAGCGATTCAGACTATGTCTTTGAATCATACAACGATCAAAACTTTAGACTTTGTGATGAAGAGGCTCAACAAAATTTGACATATGTAGATGATTATTTCTCTGGCGATTCAGACTTTTATTTAGATGTTGGGTATGGACCAACCAGAAAATTATCAAGGACTAATTCTTTCTTTAGATATGGTTATTTATCCAAGTTGTTCGATGGTCAAATGTTCTGTCATGGTCGTTATCAACAAGCGAGAGTGCAGATTGATGAAGATGGTTTTGGTGCAATTTTTAGCAAGGAAACTGATAACTTAAATTACATCGCAATGTCATTTAAAGCATCATATGATTACACTCACGCTGGTGAATATGATTTTAATGATAATGGCATCGTGGAAGAAAATGAAAATGTTTCTAATTATTTAGAAACAGGCGTTACATTGAAAATTAGCCTATATTCTAAAACTGAAGATGGATATGATAAAAATACCTTCTCTTATAAGATTGATAACATTAAGACCAACCCAAAAGAAGATCCGTTTAATCCACCATATAAATTCTTTGGCTTTAGACTTGGGAATAGACACCTTACACGAGTCTGTGGAATTTCTGTTGAATATGATTTTGATAGAGATAATATTACCGATAATCCAATGGGATATCTAAAAGATGGGAATGGTAACCATGTTGAATTAGATTATTCCCTTATGCTCTATGAGATCTTCATGCCAGACACTACTTGGAAGTAAGGTACATAGATATATCTAACCATTCACCCATTTCAAAGTCGCATTTATCATCATCAAGAATCAATGTGCCTTTCGCGGGAGTGAAGGTCATCTCTGAAATATAAATTTTACCTTCGATATTATATAAGTCCACTCTAACGAACGGGAATGGCTTGGCTAATGCTTCGGCTAACTTCACCATCTCATCCCAATTGGTGGGCTTTTCTATTTCATAATCAGTTTTCTTCCAGCCATTAAATTGGGAACCATCAAATGGAGTCCAATCAATATAGTAATTGTTGTATCTAATATCTTTATTTCTTGAGGTGACAACATACATACTTTTCGCCACACCATTAAATACATGAATCTTGTATTCAACAGGAAGCCAATCTTTTTCAAATAAAAATTTTTCAATTATAATTTGCGGTTTAATCTTTGAGTAGTGGAGTTCAACCGTCTTTTTGCCATAATTAGTTTTTAACCAACGATTAAATTTTTTCCTCAACTCTTCTGTCTTAAGTTGTGATTTATCGAAACAAAGGTAATTAAAAGCACATGCATGGGTACATTTCATCACAAATTGATTTGGCAATTCCTCAAAATTGATATCTTCAAATCTGTCATAAACACCATAGATTTGCACAAGATTATCTTCAAAACCACATTCTTTTA
This sequence comes from uncultured Bacilli bacterium, assembly GCA_905236535.1. Classification (GTDB taxonomy): domain Bacteria; phylum Bacillota_I; class Bacilli_A; order RFN20; family CAG-826; genus RGIG3315. The sequence continues at coordinate 42,406 of CAJOQN010000006.1, read as the reverse complement.
TATAGTCTCTAAGACCCACTCTACCCGCACACTTTGAAACAAGATCCCATTTTGGATAAACCTTTAATCTTAAATATTGAAGCTTTTCGGTATACCTAATCGGATTCTTTAAATTTAACCTATGGTGTGTAATATATTTATATTGAAACTTAACATATTGGGTCTTTGAAAATGCCTTAACAACATTTCGAAAAGGGGCGACTAATAGACGCTTAAGTTTGTTCTCTTTTAAATTTGGGTTTGGCATATTTTCAGTATAATCTTTCTCTCTTTGTTTGACTAGAATATGTAGTATTATATTTACGATGAAAAATCCATTCAAATCACCTCTAATATATATCATTGGATCAGTGCTAGCCGTAGTGGGGCTTGGCGTTCCCTTTGGCATTTATGGTATTACTTGTATTCCATCCTTAAATCTTGATCCATTTCCTTATGTTTACCTCCTTTGGGCCATCACTGCGACTTATTTTTTGCTTGGCTTTGTCATCGCTGATATTCAAATTGCAAGGCACAGAAGAAAGACTAAAAATTATGATGGAAAAGTCGAAAAAGAGATCAAATGTAAAGCGTGGACAATTCGTTTTCCGTTTTTCTTTGCTTCGGCGATTTTATTAAGTGTTGGATTAGTTTTTGAAGCTTGGGCTTTTATTGCTGGTTCTTACCCGCTTCCGTTTGCTATTTAATATTTTTATTTTCTATTTTTATACACATGTGTGCAAAGCACACATTTTTTACTTATATCATATATGCGCATAAATAAATATTTGTTAAATGCGCGAAAAAAGAGTATTCTTTTAAACAATCATTCATGATTGAATAAATATTTTAGAAAAGGAGGAAAAATTATGAATCTAAAAGGTAAATCACTAATGATTATGTCGCTAGCAGTGATTATGTCCGCCTGTTCTTCTGGCCCGAAAACTTTTACTATTCCTGAAAATGAAGTTTTAACTAGATATGGATTAGCAGGTAGAGTAGCTCGTAATGAGTACAACGGATTACTTGGCTCTTCAATTGGATCTCTTAACTATTTGAAGTCTGCGCAATCCGCCAATGCTCAACACTTTGCAAACTTTGTCGATGCTTTACTTTCACACAACTCTTATGGTGCTTTAGTTAAGAATCTTGCTACAAAAGTTACAAAGAACGATGACTACACCGAATTCACATTCACCGTTAGAGAAGGCGTCAAATGGCAAACTTATGATGGCGCCCAATACAAAGCCAATGTCGATGGTAAAAAGACACCTCAATTTGTTGAAGCTTCTGACTGGCGCACAACCGCTGAACAAGTTCTAACTTATTCAAACGGCTCCGAATTACAATACCTTGTTTATACCTTTATTAGAGGTGGCGCAGAGTATTATGCCTACACCAAACTTAAAGCCGACAAAAAAGAAGGCAAACTCAACTATGATCCTGACAATAATCCAACCCAAGCTGCTAAGGATATTAACAAATGGATCAAAAGCGAAACCCCAACAATTTGGCATTTAGAATATGCTGATGGCGATGATCAAGTTGCTGCCGCAGATATTCCAAACATCAAAAACGGATCTAGACTTGGTGTCGTTGCAAATGATCAAAATAGAACTGTTACTTACAGACTCAATCAACCTGCATCATTCTTCCCAACGCTTTTCACCTATTCTTGTTTCTTGCCTGTTAACAAATACTTCCTTAAGGATGTCTCGTTCTCTAACTTTGGTACTGATAAAGATAAGATCCTCTATTGTGGACCATATCTCTTAAGCAAAGTCACTGACACCACTGTCGAATATTCTTCTAATAAAGGATATTGGAATGCTGAAAACACTATCACTGTTAACAAGATAAAATATAGAGTCATCACCGGTAGTGTGGCCAAAGACTATGTCCGTAAAGAATTCGAAGCCGACAGAGTTGATGGTTTCTCCGTCAGTTATGACGACCAAGTCGGATGGACCAAATATGTTGAAGGTCCAGATGGAGATGGAACACTTGAAAATCCATATGATCCACACGTTAATGCCAGATTATTAGATACCATTGGTAACTGCTATGGTTCTAACATTGTTATGGCCCGTGATAAGACTGGTTCAACCACATCTTATGCAAGAGGTGGCAACGCTACAACAATCAAAAATACAGCTAATGCCTTATCAATCAAAGAAGTTCGTAAAGCTATTATGAACAGCTTAGACTTTGAACTCTACTTCAGTAAACATTACAGCTACAAAGCCGCTGCCCTCAGAAACGAAGAAAAGGTCTACACCTATGTTCCAAAAGGATTCGTTGTCGATCAAGATGGTAACGACTATGTTACAAAATATTACTATACCGAATATGCTGAAAAGCAAGGTCTCGCTGGTGGTGCTGGTGATCCAGACAACCCAGTTGAAGGTACTGCTGCATATGAACTCAAACCAGGCCAAGTCGCTACTGCTCAAAAGACATTAGCGGAAGTTGAAGCTTTGGTTATTGATGCTGTTAAAGCCATCAAACTTTATAATTCTTCACAAGCCACAAAAATCACCTTCCCAATCAACATCGAATACTGGTCTGAATACTATTCAGATGATGCCAAAGAAGATGATGAAGAAGTCATCGCATCTATGAATGAAAGGCTTAACCAAACTGGTGCTTTAGAAGAAGCTGGTGTCACAAAAATCTTCAATGTCATCCCAACTACAGAAGTCACTTCTGCAAACCGTGATAATGTTTCTGGTCAAGCTACTGGTAAAGCCTGCTTCGACTATGCTCCTATCATGTGGGGTTGGGGTGCTGACTATGGTGATCCACTTACTTATATGAACACCTTCGTTAAAGGTGGTGACTGGTCTTCAGTCTTCCCATTTATTAAAGAAGCCACTGTTGACAACTATGCTCTCAATGAAGCGAAAAATGCTCTTATTAAGACCGACCTTCTTGAAGAATACACACAATTAGTTGCCGAGGGTGCTAACGAAGTTGAAGACATCTCTGCTCGTTATTCAAAATTCGCAAAAGCTGAATACAATCTCATCAACGAGCTCTACATCTATTTGCCACAAAACAACAACGGTCAAGGCTACAGCATGTCCGTTTCTAGAAGTGCTGGTTACTTCATGCCAACAGCTTCCTACGGTATTGCTAACGACCGTTTAACCGGTATGTATGTCCTCGATGAAGTTATGACTCGTGAAGAGAGACAACATGCTCGTGAAGAACAACAAAAAGACAAAGAAGAGTATTTCAAAACACACGACGCTCTTCAAGATATCTACAAAGACTAATTCTTGTTGTTCATAATTCATTTAATTATTAGGGTGTGGGGCACATTGTTGCCCCTGCCCTAATTTATTGCTTAAAAAGGAGGAATAAAAATGGCATCTTATCTAATTGGTTATACGATTATTGGTGTAATCATTGCGTTTGTTGTCTTTTCTATTCTTGTGAAAAAAAGAGTCCTTTTTGGTGAAACTGTCGGAGTGCAAAAAATCTTTGCTCATCCATTGCTTCATTACTCATTAAGAAGAATTGGATCATCATTGATTTCTATTGCTCTCGCTATTATCGTTACTTTCTTTTTAGTTCGTTTGGCTTATCCTGTCTCTAGAGTTTGTGCCACTTTCTTCAACAATCCTAAGAGCCCTATGGTCAACGAACTTTTATGTAATAACTGGAAAGAAGAAATGGGTTTTTCTGGACCATTAATCAAACAATTGGTTACCTTTTTCTATAATATTTTACCTTTCCCAAAAACTCTCTGCCGCACCAGCATAGGTACAGATTCTGCAGGCGGAATTGCCACCACAATTTTCGATTGCCACACTTCTGTTATTAATTTTGGAACCATTTATAATCTTCCGGGTTTTCCAGATGGTGGATATGTTGTTGATTACATCTTCCCAAGAATGTGGGTAAGCTTTAGAATCAACATTATTTCTATCGTCGTTGAACTTGGTCTCGGCTATCCATTTGGTATTCTTATGGCCAGATATCAAAATGGAATTTTTGATAAGGTTGGTAAAACATATATTATGACAATTGATGCAATCCCTGGAATTGCATATTACTACATTTGGATGGCTATCCTTTGTGGACTTTTTGCGCTTCCAAGATCATACGATGCTGAAAACTTCTTGTCTTGGTTGCCAGTGATTTTAACCACAGGCTTTACTGGAATGTCCGGTATTGGTCTATGGGTCAGACGTTACATGGTCGATGAATTTAACGCCGACTATGTCAAATTTGCTCGTTCTAAAGGTTTAACCGAAGGCCGTATTATGAAAATTCATATTTTAAGAAACGCGGTCGTTCCTCTCGTGAGAACTTTCCCAAGCGCGGTTATTGGGGCCCTCTTTGGAAGTTATTATCTTGAGAATATTTACGGCATACCAGGAATTGGTAGAGCTATTATTGTTGCAAATAACACTTATAACGCTTCACTTTTAATCGCAGTTATTCTTATTTCGGCGTTGTTGAGTGTTCTCTCATATTTACTTGGTGATATTGTTACTGCGATGGTTGATCCTCGTATTAGTTTTGGAAATTAGGAAAGGAGTAGAAGCATGGCAAAAGTTAAATACAATCCAGAAGAAGTTGAAAACCTTTTTCATGAGATAAACGAAGAAGATCCACGCCTCGCATCTTCTGTTCCTGTTCAAGACACCTTAGATGAGAATGTTAAAGGTCTCTTTACCGTCATTGGTGCATCTAGTGAAAAGTCTGAAAGACTTGATAGCGCTCCATACTCCTATTGGAGAATGACATTTAGACATCTTTTAAAGAACCCACTTGTCATCGTTTGTATCTTAGTTCTTCTCGTCTTACTTTTCTTTACAATTTTCGGGACCATGATTAGATTCTATGATCCATTCTATATCAATGAAGCTGGTGCGGTTTTACCAAACCCACGTAAATTTGGTGACCCGGCGAACGCTTATATTTTAGGGCCAAACTCTACGAACTGGCTCGGTGTTTGCTATAGTGGAATGGGTAACTATTTTGAAGGCCAAGATATGTGGTCCTGCTTATGGAAAGGGACACAATTATCTCTCCTTTTAGGTGTTACTGTCGCAGTCATCGATACCGTTTTAGGAATCTTAATTGGTTCCTTATGGGGTTATTTCCGTTGGTTAGACCCAATCCTTATTGAATTTAGAAACTTCGTCAACAATATTCCAACCCTTCTTTTGGATATTATGTTGATGCAATTCTTCCAACCATATATGGAAAAATATGCCTTCTTAATCGTCACTTTGTTATTAAGCGCCTTAGGATGGCTTGGTTTAGCAGGATTTGTTCGTAACCAAATTATTATTATTCGTAATAGAGAATATAACATTGCTTCACAAACATTAGGTTCATCCTCTGTCGCAATGATTTCTCATAACTTATTACCTTACTTGGTGTCTGTTATTGTCACTGTTGTCTCCACAGCGATTCCAGAAGCGATTTCGAGCGAAGTTGGTCTTTCCTACTTCAATCTATCCTTCCGTATTCAAGATGGAGATATCACTTTAGGACAAATTTTAACGACCGCAGTTCAAGATACCACATGGATGTCGCATCCATATCTTATCATCGCTCCAATGGTCGTTATGGCGCCTTTAACCGTGTGTTTCTTCTATTTAGGACTCGCACTCGCGGACGCTACAGATCCAAAATCTCACAGATAGGAGGGAAACATAGATGAAACAAAAAGAAATTGTCATTGATGTTAAGAATCTCTCCGTGGGATTCACTGTTCGTGGAAAGAAAACAAATGTTATCCGTAACATTTCCTTCCCAGTTTATCGTGGAGAAACCCTCGCTATCGTTGGTGAATCTGGTTCTGGTAAATCCGTAACTACCAAAACGTTCACCGGAATGCTTGATAGCAACGGTTTCATCTCCAGTGGTTCAATCATCTTTGATGGTATGGATTTAGTGAAATTCAAAACCAACGATGATTGGCTCCAAATTCGTGGTAAGAGAATTGCCACCATCTTTCAAGATCCTATGACTTCCTTAAACCCATTATTAACCATTGGTTATCAAATTAGTGAAGTCCTTAGAATACATCATGGATTAAGTAAAGAAGAAGCGAAAAAAGAAGCGATTAGTCTTCTTGCTAAAGTTCGTATTCCAAACCCAGAATCACGTTATGATGACTACCCATTCCAATATTCTGGTGGTATGCGTCAAAGAGTCGTTATCGCCATTGCTTTGGCGTGCCGTCCTGAAGTTCTCATCTGTGATGAGCCTACAACCGCTTTAGACGTTACCGTTCAAGCGCAAATCATCTCTCTAATTAAAGAACTTCAACAAGAATATAAATGGACCACCATCTTCATCACTCACGACTTAGGTGTTGTCGCTAATGTTGCTGATAGAATCGCCGTTATGTATGCGGGTCAAATCGTCGAATATGGGACTGTTGAAGATGTGTTCTATCATCCAGAACACCCATATACATGGGCATTATTATGTTCATTACCTCAATTAGGCACCAAAGATGAGCCATTAAGCTATATTATTGGTAATCCACCTTCTTTTGCGAGTGAGATTATTGGTGATGCTTTTGCGCCACGTAATGCCTATGCGATGAATATTGACTTTGTTCAAGAGCCACCAATCTTTAAAGTTAGTGAGACTCACTGGGCAAAGACATGGCTCCTCTCTCCTCTTGCGCCAAAAGTTAAAAAACCAAAATTAATCGAGGAATTGCACGAGAGAATGAAGATTGCCGCCGAAGAATTGAAGAGACAGGAGGGTGATTTTAATGAAGAAGAATAATTTAATTTCTGATGATGCACCAATCCGCACCTCACAAAATGGTGTCTCTGATATTCTTTCTCCTTTAGAAAGAGATGATCTCACTCATCAAGGTTTGATGGAACAAGATATTATCGAATCAGTTAACGCTGCCGATGGTAGCTATGAGGAAATTTTAGGTGGGGATGTTAAAAAAGCAGAGAAACCTGCTTACAAAGATGAATTCGAAGTCGGTAGAGACCTCACCAGAGGAACTCCGGAAGATGACATCATTGTGAAGATGAGAGATGTCCGTATCTCCTTTAAAATGGGTTCTCTTGAAAGAGTTATTATCAACCACCTCAACTTAGATATCCGTCGTGGTGAAGTTTTAGGCCTTGTCGGTGAATCAGGTTCAGGCAAAACCACAATTGGACGTGCAATTATCCGCATTAACAAAGTCAGTGGTGGAGAAGTCCTTTATAATAATGTTCGTATTTCTGGAAAAATTCCAAGTCAACGCGAACGTTTGTTAAAAACAAAAATTCAAATGATCTTCCAAGATCCAGGTGATTCTTTGAATGATCGTGCGAATATTGACTATATTGTTTCTGAAGGTTTAAGAGCGTTCCATCTCTACACCGATGAACAAGATAGAATTAGAAAAGTCACTGAGATAATGCAAAAGGTTGGTCTCAGACCAGAATACCTTTCTCGTTATCCACACGAATTCTCAGGTGGTCAAAGACAACGTATTGGCATTGCTCGTTGTATGATTATGAATCCAGAGTTTGTTGTCGCAGACGAGCCTATCAGCGCGCTTGACGTGTCCATCCGTGCGCAAGTCTTAAATTTAATTAAAGATTTCCAAAAAGAATCTAATATGACTGTTTTATTCATCGCTCACGATTTAAGTGTTGTTAAATACATCTCTGATCGTATCGCGGTTATCTACGCCGGTCATTTAGTCGAATTAGCACCTGCTCTTCGTTTGTTTGAAGCTCCGCTTCATCCATATACAAAATCTCTTCTTTCTGCGGTTCCTATTCCAGATCCAAAGATTGAAAGATATAAAAAGATTATTTCTTATAATCCAACGCTTCACCATTATATGAAGAGCGATGCACCAGAATTTAGAGAAGTGGAACCCGGACATTTTGTCAGATGTAACACTCCTGAATTCGAAGCATATAAAGAAGAACTTTTAAAGATAGGAGGTAATAAATAATGGCGCGTAAATCACGTTTGGTTTCTGAACTTGGCGATGATGTTTTTGACGATACCATAGTAGAGAAAAAACATCGCATCGATCCTCATAAACGTAACTACATTATTGGTTTCTCTTCTCTTGCGGTTATCGCCGTTGCTTTAGGCATGGTTTACTATACCGCGGTTAATGTCTGGTTATACGATTATCAAAATATGCCATATCTTGAATATTCGGTAAACGAACACCCAGATGAAGGTGGCATTTTTGATGGTCAAGTTACCGCTTCAATCACAAGATTGAAGAGCAACACAAATTATCCTTCGGACTTTAAAGTTCCTAAAACCATTAATGGTTATCCGATTACCAGAATTGAAAATCAAGCTTTCGCTGGATGTGATCGTTTAACTAATGTTTACATGGCCGACAATATCATTTCTTTAGGAGATGAAGTCTTCCTTCACTGTGAAAAACTTAAGAGTATTAGATTCTCTAAGAATTTATATTCAATTGGTAACAATTGTTTTGAAGACACAGCTTTTCAAAACACATGGTCAAACTTTGATTATTATAACGTTAATGGTGTTCTTTTATATTTGAATCACACCAAGTTATTAAATGAATATCATAAAGAAAAGTTTGCTTTTGTGGCGAATTCTAATTCATTTTATATTAATGACTTTGATTCAGATACTTTAGTTTTCTGCTTGGAGACACTTGCTGTCGCAGGTGACGAAAGCAACAAAAATATCCACATCAATCAATGGATGGATGGTATTTTCGCAAATATTGATTCTCTTATTTTTGCCGAAACACCTGCCTACCTTTCTTATATTACTGATCACGCTTTTGAAAACTGCCAAAACCTTGAGGAAGTTTCCATCGGAAGTAGATGTACGGATATTGGCAATTATGCCTTTAACAACTGTTCGTCTTTAACCGACATTACTATTCCAACTATGGTGTCTTCTATCAACAATTATGCCTTTGCTAATACAAAGATTTCTATTTCTTCATTGCATGAAGATTTGGTGCATCTTGGAGAAGGAGCTTTTGCTAATTGTGAGAGTATTACTTCTATGAGTGTTCCATCTACCTTAACCGAAATTCCTTCATATGCTTTCTACAAAACTTCCTTATCCTCTATTAATTTTGTTAATAGTGACAATATTACAAGCATTGGTAGTTCTGCTTTTGCAAACACTCTTCTTTCGACTTTTGCTTTCCCAAAGAATGTTGAACTTATTTCTCAAAACGTTTTTGCAAATTGTGCAAATCTAACCGAAATTTCAATGTATAACGAAGGACCGACTCGTTTATATGGTTCTGCTTTCTATAACGATACCAACCTCAAGACAATTAAACTTTTAAACGCGGATGGTTCTGTTTTAATCCAAGAAGAAGGCACTGCTAATATGCCATTAAGCCTTTCTTCAACCACTGGTAAAGATGGTGTTGAAGGTGCGGGCCACGTTTTTGAAAACTGTGCTTTTGAAAAAGTTGTTTTTAACGTTAATGTTTCTAATATTTCTGAAGCCATGTTTAAAGGGTGTTCCAACCTTAAAGAAGTTAGATGGGTTGATATTTCTCACACCGTCTGCCGTGTTATTGGAGCTTCCGCTTTTGAAAACTGCGAAGCTTTAGAACAATTTGTTTGCCCTAACTTAGTGAGAACAATTGGTTTATATTGCTTTAGAAATTGTTCTAGCCTTGTTTCTTGCCACTTACCAGAGGCGAAAGAATGGACTACATTCGAACAAAATTACGCTACTAACTATGGAACGACAACCGCTTATTACATTTCTACTATCAATCAATATGTATTTTCTGGTTGTTCTTCTTTAGATAGCATTACCATTCCATCCACAATTTCTAAAATTAGCTCTTATGCTTTTGAGAATTGTAATTCCTTAAATATTGTTTTTATCCCTTCTACTGTTACGAGCATTGGTGCAGACGCCTTTGCTGGTAATCCTAATCTTTATTTATGTTTGGAAACTCAAATTCTTCCAGATAGTTCTAGGTTTTCTCCTGGTTGGGATAATGGAATTAAGGGATATGTTTTATCTTCTCGTGAAATCTTTAGATCTGGAAATTTTGTTGTTTCTTTAAATACTGATGGAGAAACACTTACTATTATTGATTTGATTGATTCATCCAGCCTTGTTGATTTAGTTATTCCACAAACTATTGATGGAAGAACTGTAACTGGTATTAATGATAACTTTGTTAATTCTTCATCAACATTACAAACAGTGACTATTCCAGATACGATTACAAGTATTGGTGAACACACTTTTGAAAATTGTCCATTATTAACTGTTACTACCGAGAATGGCTTCTCTTATATTGGCAATTCTACGAATAAATACCACGCGATTATTCGTTCTGTGGAAGTGGAAGAAGGGGAGCGATATCTCATTAATGAGAATACAAAAGTTATAGTCCGTTCCTCGTTGAATAATCCTAATATTGAATTCACCACCGACTTTGAAGAAAACGATTCTGTAGCGGCCCGTTATATTGGAACCGCTACAAACAATTATTTTGTTCTTGTTGAGGCGACAGCCAAATCTAATGAATTCCGTGTTAAAGCTGACACAAAGATTATTGCCAGCAATGCTTTTGTGACCATCGCTTCTAAATCAATTATTGTTCCTAACACCGTTGATTATGTCATGAAAGATGCGGTTAAAGGAAACATTTTCTTCAATCTTTATTGTGAAGATGAATCAAAACCTGATGGTTGGGATTATGGTTGGAACGCTAGTCCAGAAAAGAACGCTTACTATTGGGGTTCCACCGGTCCTTGTACTGATAGTAGTTATAAAGGGTGTTTGAATCTTGATGGCACTGCTAGACTTGTCTCTTATTCAGGAATTTATACCACCATTCATATTCCTACCCAAATGAAACCAAGTGATTCAGAAACCAATTACAACGTGACTGAAATTGCAAGCGGTTGTTTCACTAATAACAACGATATTACCGGAATTTTCATTCCTCAAACCATCACCAAAGTTGGAGCTTCGGCTTTTGAAAATGTTCCAAACGCCAAACTATATTTAGAAAGCTCAAGTGTTCCTTCTAGTTGGAGTTCTGAATGGAACATCAGCAACCTACCAACATATTTTGGGATCAACGACACAAATCATTTAGAAAAAGATGGTATTCATTATGTTGTCGAAGGCAGCTCCGCAATAATTACTGGTTATGAATATGGTCTTACGGACCACTTTGAAATTCCATCTAGCATCACCATCGGTGCTTCCTCTTATCCAGTTACAAAAATTGGAAGAAATGCTTTCTCTGGATCTGAACTAACATCTGTTTCCATTCCTTCTAGTGTCACCACCATTGAAGAAGGCGCATTCAAAAATTGTGGTTCGCTCGTCATTTATTTTAGCGGAGCTTCAATCCCATCATCTTTTGATGAAGAATGGAATCCAAATAATAGACCTGTTTATTTAGGTATTAATGCCGATGATATTTTAATCTCTGATAATATTGAATTCATCGTCAACCCACAAGACAATAATTCTGCAATTGTTTCTGGACACTTAGACGCGGATGAGACAACTATTCCTAACACCGTTGTCATCAAAGGTAGAACATTAAGCGTTAAAAGCATTGGCAAAAACGCTTTTGAGAACTCCAATATTGTTTATGCCCGCTTCTCTGAATCCACAAATATTACCAGAATTGAAGATAGAGCTTTTGCTGGATGTAAAGAACTCATTTACTTTATCGTTCCTGCTGGTGTCACTTATGTCGGTGAATATATATTCTTTGGCGCAAACAACACATTGACAGTGTACATCGTTGAAGATGTTATTCCTGATACTTGGGATAGTAACTGGGGCATCATCGCCGAATATGAAGATACATACGATGAAGTGTTTAGATATCTTGGCCTTGAAACCGGATGGAAATATGGCACCGGAAATGTTCCTGTCCCAATCATTGACGATTATGGTGACGAAGAATAAAAACTTTTAAAAAAACATAAATGCTCACTTTATTCGATGTGGTGAGCATTTTTTATTTTTTTCCCTAGATTTGTTATTTATGAATTTGGCTTTTAACATTGTTAAAAACTTTTTTATTGTTTAAACTTGATATGCTATTTAATTTGGAGGAATTATTATAATGAACTCAAAAACTTCAAGGAGTAACACCTTTGAAGGCAACAAGGTTCCTACCTTAACAAAGATTCTTTTCCCATGGAGTGGAATTTTTCGTGACGCTTGTTATGCCTTAATTGGTACCTTCTTAATCCAATATGCAATTACCTCTGGCGTTTTATCTCCTGACCAATCACAATTTAAGGCTCAGTATCTCGTCATCACTATCGCAATGATAATTGCCTTGGTGTGGGATGGTATCAATGATCCAATCATGGGATTTATTTTGGAAAAATGTCACTTTAAAGCCGGCAAATTCCGCCCATGGATTGAAATCGGAGCGATTGGTAATGCTGTCGTAGTGGCTTCTATGTTCTTACTCCCTTCAGTCTTTGCCGGATTGAGAGGATGGGGATATGTCGTCTTCATGATTGTTATGTATGTCCTTTGGGATGCATTCTTCTCAATGAATGACATTGGTTACTGGTCAATGTTACCAGCCCTTACAAGCGATGCTTCTCAAAGAGCTAAACTCACCACTCACACCGCTATCGCGGCCTCTATTGGTACCTTCATCATGAACATTGCGATGTTTGTCTTACCAGGTTTAGGACTTGGTTCCACAATTCAAATGTACATGTATACCGCTATCGGTGTTGCTTTATTCTTCTTAGCCTCTCAAACGCTTGTTTTCTTCCTTTGTAAGGAAAAAGTTCGTGATGAAAAACAAGAAGAAATCTCTGAAAAATCTTCACTTCTCGATTTGTTTAGAGTTATTAAGAAAAATAGAGAATTATTATTCGCCGCTATCGGCATGCTCCTTTATTATTTAGGAAGTTTTATCTTAACCGGCATTGGACAAAACTATTTCTATATGGTTTATGGTTATGGTGGTGGTAAAGGCGGAATGGTCGCAACCGCGATTGCTTTAATTTATGTTGTTGCTACCGTCGCTGCTCAAGCCTTCTACCCAATGCTTGCAAAACATTTCAAGAAGAAAGAAATATTAACGGTATCCACAATTATTGTTCTCGTTTCATATCTTGCTTTCTTCTTCATCGCCTTCCCAATCTTTGGCGATAAACCAGTGGCCTATAACACTCCTGATGCTGGAAATATGTTCTGGGTCTTTGGTGGTTCCATGTGGCTAATTCACTTATTCTCATTCTTATTCTTTGGAGCCTCTGGCATCTTCTATCTCGCTGTTTTAGTTATGTTCCAAGATGCGATTGATTATGGTGAACTCACCACCGGTGAAAGAAAAGAATCTATCTGCTTTGCCTGGAGACCACTTGATGTTAAATTAGCCTCTGGCCTTAATAGAGGACTTCAATATCTTGTTTATTTCCTCACTGGTTCAATGGCCGCGATTAATGTCATCTCCTTGATGGAAGGTGATTATAACGCCTATATTAACTCTGCGGAATTCGCAGCTTTATCCGCCGCTGAAAAAGAAGCTTATATGAATGAATTCCCATCCAAAGTTGATGCGGCAATTGATATATCTCGCACATCATTAATTTGGTTCGGTGTTATCGTTATCGGGGTTATTATTCTTGTCTTTGCAGCCTCTTATGTCTTACTTAGATTCTGCTATAAACTCGATGAAGACAAAGTTAAAGAAGTTGTCGCTCAACTTGAAATTAAACACGCAGAAGACGCTGCCCTCTTAGCAGGAGCAGGGGATGCCCAAGTTGATATTCCTGTTAAAGAAGTTCCGCCTGAAGAACAGAGCGAATAATCTCTGATTCAAATCTAAATTCCTCTTATCTTAAAGATATGAGGATTTTTTTATAAATAGTATTCTTATTATGCTAGAATATTTTTACAAACATATTTGTTATTAGGAGGTCTTTATGGCGGAGATTAAATGTCCTAAATGTGGAGAAGTATTTACTGTCGATGAAAGTAATTACGAAAAGATTTTAAACCAAGTCAAAAACGAAGAATTTGAAAAAGAATTATCTCGTCGTTTAGAGGATGTTAGAAAGCAAAACAGCCTTTCTTTAGAGATAGAAAAAAATAAAGCTAAGAATGAATCTGAAAAAGAAATCTCAGCCTTAAAAACCGAGATTGAAAGATTAAAAGGTGTGGTTAATAATCAAAGATTAGAGGCCTCAAACACTCTTTTAAACGAAAAGCAAAAGATTCAAAGTGAAAACGATAAAGAAGTTTCTAAATTAAAAGAAGAGATAAATCGTCTTAATAATGAACTTAAATTAAGTGAAACGAATAATAAACTTGTCATTCAACAGGCATTAAATAAGAAAGAACAAGAGATTCAAAATCTCAATAATAAAATAAGCTTGGACGAAAAAGAATTCGCGATTGAAAAACAAAACCTTCAAAAAGAACACGAGAATATTATTAAAGCTAAGGATGAACAAATTGCTTTTTATAAAGATTTTAAAGCTAGGAGCAATGTGAAATTACTTGGAGAATCTTTAGAACAACATTGTTTAAATGAATTCAACAAGATAAGAATGACCGCTTATCCAAACGCGACCTTTGAAAAAGATAACGAAGTCGTGGAAGGCACGAAAGGGGACTTCATCTTTAGAGAGATGCTTGATGACAAAATGGAACTATTGTCCATTATGTTTGATATGAAAAACGAGGGTGATGAAACCGCGACAAAGCATAAAAATGAAGACTTCCTTGATAAGCTTGATAAAGATAGAAGAAAGAAAAACTGTGAATATGCGGTTTTGGTTTCGATGCTTGAACCAGAAAGTGATTATTATAATTCTGGGATTGTTGATGTGTCATATCGCTACCCAAAGATGTATGTGGTAAGACCTCAATTCTTCCTCACTATTATTTCTTTGCTTTATAACGCTGCTAAAACGTCGTTAGAGTATCGAAATGAATTACAACTTATAAAGAATCAAAACCTCGATATAACGCGCTTTGAGGACCAATTAATAGACTTCCAAGATAAATTTGGGAACAATTATCGTTTAGCGAATGAAAAATTTAGCAAAGCAATCGATGAAATCGATAAAACCATTGATCATTTAACAAAAGTCAAAGAAGGACTTTTAGGCGCGGATCGTCAACTCCGAATCGCTAATGACAAAGCCCAAGATTTATCAGTTAAAAAATTAACGAGAAATAATCCGACGATGATTAAAATGTTTGAAGATTTAAAGAAAGAAAAAGAATAGAAGTTCATATAAATATATATGAGATTATTATTTTTTGGTGATTCCCTCACCGATATGGGGAGAAATAGAAAACCAGGTATGAAATATGCCTCCTCTTATGGAGTGGGTTTTGTCTTTCATATCGCTTCTAAATTAATGAGTGAAGAACCTGGAACCTATGAAATCATTAACCGCGGTATTGGAGGCAATAAAATTACATCTTTGTACCGCCGATATAAAAACGACGTCATCAAAGAAGAACCTGATGTTGTCACTATCTTGGTCGGGGTCAATGATCTCTTTGGAAAATATCGACTTCCACCTGGATTCGGAGTAACCGTTGAAAGATATAAAAAGATATATATCAAAATGATTGAAGATATTAAAAATTCTCTTCCAAATATCAAAGTCATTTTAATGGAACCGTTCTATCTTGAAGGTCGACTCATCAAACGTTATTTAAAGAAATTTGAGGAATTAAAAGAATATTCAAAAGCCGTGGAAGAGGTCGCAAAAGAAACCCATTCAGAATATATTCCTCTTCAAGAAATGTTTAATAATGTTGGTAAAGATAATCCTTCAAATTATCTATATGATGGATTACACACCACTCCCGCGGGAGCCTTATTAATTGCAGAAAAATGGTTAGAAAATTTTAAAAAATAAGTGCCTTTTGCACTTATTTTTGTTTTCTAAGCTTCTTCTTATCTCTCCATTTTTCTAAAATTCTTGGATAATATTCTCTCCAGATGTTTTTAACGTGTTCCTTGGAATAGAAATCTGAAATCACTTTGCTTCCTTGAGAATATTTTTCGTAATATTTTTTATCACTGGATAAAAGTCTTACTTGTTCTGAGAATTCTTCGACATTTGTGCCGACCGCATAACAATCTTTATCTTTAAATAATATTTCTTCGTATAAATCGAGATCTCTTAAGAGGACTGGTTTCATTGAATTGACAGCCTCTAAGATTGACATTGGGAATAATTCGGAGAATGAAGGCATGAATAAAACATCGGACATGTTAAATATTTCATTCATTTCTGTGCGTGGAACAATACCTAAGAATTTAACATTCTCTGGAGGGTTATCCATTATCTCTTTAAGTTCTTTATAGCCATCGGTCATCTTGCCAAAGGAGAAGCCTCCCGCCCACACGAATTGAATATTAGGATTCATCTTAGCGGCTTCTACAAAATCGAGAACTCCTTTTCTCGTTTGGACTTGACCACAACCCATGATGACAAACTTTTCATGAGCAATATTATATTTATCCCTAATTTTCATTCTTTCATCTTCTGAGAGTTTATAGAATTTCTCATGATCGACGAAATTAGGAATATATGTAATATTCTCTCTTTTAATGCCAAGCTCCTCTAAAGGTGGAATGAATGCTGGATTAACGACAACGATTTCATCTGCTTTGCGATAAGTGGAAACGACATATTTCTTAAAGACTTTAAAAAACAATTTATTCATCTTTAAGGAGCCATCTAAGGTGGATGGAATGAAGTGGACATAGGCGACATTGACATGACGCTTATTAAATCTCATCCTATAAGATGGATTCACCGTGTGCATATGATAAATCTCAAAGTTACTCTTTTTGGAATTGATTTCCACTTCAAAAATATCATCACATTCTTTGACAAGGGCTACTTGCTCTAAAAAAGCACTTCCAACTCCTTGGCCATCGACTGATGTGGCTTGTGAAAGCATATTGATTCTAATTTTTGCCATAAAATACCTATCGATATTATACAAAATTATATTTAAATATAGCGAATATTATTTTTAAAACCCCATCCGCATTTGGATGAGGTTTGGTTTGAATTAACTTTTAATAATGATTTGAATTCATCTTTTGATATATCAATCTGTAGGGTAAGTTAATAGTTCGCTGATATAATTTGCAATTTCTTTGTAACCACTTGCTTTAAAATGAACTCCATCACTATACCAACCAGGATGATCTTTGGTGAAATTATATAAATCTATACAGTTAATATTTAATTCATCCGCTATCTCTTGAACGTAATCGTAAATAGTCGTGGAAATCAAATCATTGTTTATTCCATAAATGGATAAACCAGACTTATATCTAGGATAAGCTCTTGGCGGTTGCATGACATAAATTGTTGGGTTGTTATCTAAGTTTTTATACGATTCAACTATTTGCTTAAATTCGGTTTTGTATGAAATGCCATTATCGCCCGCTTTACTCCAATTGTCCGCTTTCGAATCATTGGTGCCCAACATAATAATATAGATGTCAGCTTTTACTTCTTTTGAGATGTTATAAAACCTCTCATTGATATAAGGATAATTTCCGGTGCTGGTTGCGGTTCTTCCACTTAAACCATAATTCAAAATTTGGTATTCTTGAGGAACTTTCTTTGATAAAAATGCAGGATAAGATTCATAATCCCTAAAAAAAGTGCCAACTCCATATGTCAAACTATCACCAATGCAAGCAATATGTTTTTTATTTTTGTTGACCCTTGGAGCCGCTGGATTACGGACGGCGTTAACACTGACAGGAACGATAATTGACACTGCAATACCTAATGTCAATAAAGCCGAGGAAACACCAATTATTATTTTTACCCATTTTTTCATGTAGATATTATACCCTTTTATAAAAAACAAATGTATTTGATCTCTTTCTTTAAGATATAATATGGATATGTCAAAAGTAGTGCTTGAAAGACAAGATAAAATCAAAGCTTTAGCCTTTGGATATATGCAAAACGATCCTAACGCTCTCTTTTTTCCTGTCGCAATAGCGACCAGTGACTTAGCGATTTATATTTACCGCGATGATGTCGCAAATGAATTTAATGGTGATTATTATTCATATAAAATAAGAAAATTAATAAATCATAACAATATTGCCTTTGTGTATCACGAGACTTATAAAAAGAATATGCTATATCGAGATTATGGTCGCATCTCTATTGTTTTAAAAGATGGTGGCGATAATATTGATATCTGCTATAAAAAAGAAGATAAAGTGGAGATTCTTGGCTTTTTAAAAGTACTTGGTGAATATGGAATCAAAACCAAGCATCGTTCTATTAACAAAAAGCATTTATATTTAGTCTATTAATTTAGAATACGCTTCTTTAGCGTTCTCCAAAAAGAACTTTGCAACTTCGTAAAAGTCGATATTATGAACGAGGCCTTCGCCTCTTTTATTTTTAATAAGCGCGACATTATACCATTGAAGAGAGACAAAGATTCTCCATAAATAATATCTTTTGATTTGTTCTTTGGAAGGATTAATGAAATAGGCGCACAATAAGTCATAGCCATCTTTGACATCCCCGTTTCCATAACAAGCAATATCATAGGTTTGATAATTGTTCATCATGAACTCAAAATCAATGACAAAATATTCATTATTAGATTTAACAATATTGCTCTTTTGGAAGTCGTTATGAGACAAAACTTTCTTTTCGTTTTCTAAGAATGAACGATGATCAAAAACACAATTTCTAAGGGTGTTATATTCCTTTAAATCAGTGATATTCATCTCTTCTTTTTCCTTTTCGAACTTCACTAATCTTTCAAATGGTTTATAGTCTTTTTTTGATAAAATAGGGGAATTTTGCAATGTTTTTAATAGTTTTGCGACCTTTTTGATATCAATTTCATCATTTGATAAATTGTTCAAAGAAGACCCCTCAAGGTATTCATTAAGCTTGATACCGGTCGTGGAGTCAAAATATAAATTTTTACTAGTTATGTCTAAATCATACACTATTTTTTGATTCTCTTTTTCTAAACCTCTATCCACCATTTCATTAGCCTGCTTGGTCGGTAGATATAAGACATATTTTTTATTATCAATTAAAACAACAAAAGACTTGTTCATCATCCCGCCTGGAAGTTTGGACAAGACTTCTATTTTCTTGTTTGGATATAAGCTTTTTAAAAACTCTAATGCTTCTTTCATAATAAAGATAATATCACAGTCATAAAAAACGAGCGATTAATTCGCTCATTATTTTTTAATAACTCTTTTTAAGGCTTCAAACGTTTCTTTTGAAATGACATGTTCTATCTTACAAGCATCTTCTTCGGAGGTTTCTCTAGACACCCCCATATATTGCAAAGCCTCGGTAATGATTTGATGTCTGTCATATGTTTCTTCCGCGATAACGAGACCGTCTTCGGTTAATTCAACGCTTTGATCGTCTTTATAGACAATATATCCCTCTTGCGCTAGCTTTTTTAGAGCGATAGAAACAGAAGCCCTAGAATATGAAAAAGAATTAACAATATCTATCGCTCTAATTGGGCGATTTAAACTTTTTGACAACATCAAAATTCTTTCTAAATAGTCTTCGTACGATTGTTTTTTTGTGGAGTTCATAATCTATATTATAATTGTTTTTGAGGTTTGTTTAATATGGAAAACAAAAGATTTTATTTAAAAGATTTATCAGATAAGTTTTCTGATTCTGGTGCATATTTTGAATATTACAACTTTGATCATATTGATTTTGGCACCTCTCATTTAAAAAGACCTGCAATGATTACTGTTCCAGGTGGAGGCTATGCCTTTGTTTCTGTTAGAGAAGGAACCCCTGTTGCTTTAAAGTTTTTAATCGAGGGCTTTTCTTGCTTTGTTATGACCTATTCAGTCAACAAACAATATCCAATCCCTCAACTAGAAACCGCATTTGTTGTTAATTATATATATGAACACGCTGATGAATTCAACGTCATCAAAGAACAGATTAATATGGTTGGTTTTAGTGCAGGTGGGCATCTCGTTGGTACTTATGCCTATTGTTATCCTAAATTAGCAAAGATATTAGAGGTAGATGAAAAGCATCTTCGCCCATATAGTGTGACTCTAGGATATGCTCTCTTAGATTTAATTGAATATGGGCATGATAATACCACACAAATCATTACTGGAGGAGACCCATCTTTAATAGAGAAACTTTGTGTCTATAAACACGTTGATAAAGATTATCCACCAACGGTTTTGTTTGCGACAAGACACGACAGCGTTGTCAATGTGATAAACACTGAATTAATGGATGAAGCCTTAATCAAAGCCGGAGTAAAACATAAGACATTGATATTTGAAAATGGAGAGCATGGAGGCTCGTTATACACCCCTGGATTATTTGAAACAAACGACTTTGATTTTGAATATTATCAAGAAAATAGAAAATGGCCTGATATTGTTGCTAAATTTATTTACTCTTTATAAAAAAGTGGTGGTTAATATTCCACCACATTGGTTTCAATATTATATATTGCAGAGACAATTTCCCCATCAAAATCGGGGAATTTTTCTTTAATATATCTTACTTGTTTTTTAGCATTTAACCACGAGGCTTGATATTCATCTTTTTCTTCTTGGATAGCTTCTTCGATGTTATCAAGAATGGGATCTAAGTATTTACCTTTTTCATGATGGATGGCCGCGTGGACTGCCCCACAATGAGTGTGACCTAAGACCATAATATATTTAATTTTGAGATGCTCAATCGCATATTCAATCGTGGCGAGTTCACCTTCGTTGATCACATTACCTGCAGTTCTAACGACAAAGAGCTCTCCTAACCATTTATCAAAGATATATTCTGGAACCACTCTAGAGTCGGAGCAGGTAATGATTAAAGCATAAGGGTGTTGTCCATCCTCATATAAAGATCTATTTTTCTCTTTCAAAGAAGAATTGTTGTTAACACTATCTTTGAAGTTGTTATTTCCTTTGTTTAATGTTTTCTTAATATCCATATTATTTTTTATTTTATCTCAAATAATTAATAAGTTCACACTATCTAATTATATTTCTTGATAAATAAAAAGAGGGCTTATATAATCTATTTGTTAGCATTAACTAACATGGAGGTTTTAAATGCCACTCGCTATTGTTCCTGAAGGAAAAGAATTCATTATTAGAAGAATAAGCGGAAACGACAAAGTTCGTCGCCATTTAGCGTCCCTCGGAATCTTAGAAGGACGGACTATTGAAGTTATTCAACAAAGCCCTAGTGGAACCGTGATTCTTATCAATGGAACAAGACTTGCAATCAATAGTGAAGTAGCACGCACCATCATGGTTGGTTAATCGAATTAAGAGAGGTAGGAAATTATGCTAAAGACATTAGATCAATTAGCAGTAGGCGAGACTGGCCTAATCAAAAGCGTAGCAGGTGAAGGTAAACTTCGTCGTCGCTTATTCGATATGGGAGTAACCCCAGGAGCACAAGTGTATCTTAGAAAGAAAGCTCCATTAGGAGACCCCATCGAAGTAACCATTCGTGGTTACGAATTATCACTTCGTAAAGAAGAAGCTAAATTAGTTTCTGTGGAGGTCAAAGATTAATGAAAAGATTTGCTCTCCTCGGTAACCCAAATAGCGGAAAAACCACATTATTTAATTCATTGACAGGATCCACCGCACACGTCGGAAACTGGCCTGGTGTCACTGTCGACAAAAAAGAAGGAACGTATAAAAAACTTGGCGAACCTATCAATATTATCGATTTACCAGGCATTTATTCATTATCTCCTTACACTCCTGAAGAAATTATTTCTAGAAACTATATTCTTGATGAGAAACCAGATTGTGTCATCAACATTGTTGACGCTACTAACTTAGAGAGAAATTTATATTTAACCACTCAAGCATTAGAAATTGACGTTCCAATCGTCGTCGCTTTAAACATGTCTGATGTTGTTAGAAAACAAGGCGATAAAATCAATGCTCAAGAATTAAGCGAAAAGCTCGGAGTGCCAGTTGTTGAAATTTCAGCTTTAAAAGTTGAAAACTTAGATTCTTTAATGGAAACAGCTTTCAAAGCTTCTAACAATGTACGTAAAGGACAAAGCATCATCGAAGACAAGAATCTATCTCATCTTGTTAATGATATTGTTATCGCTTTTAAAGGTAAGGGAGTGGACAATCCTTTATTCCACGCGATTAAACTTGTTGAACTCGATGAAATCGAAGTCAAAATGCATCCTGATCTCGTCCAAATGGTGGAAGAGTTTAAAGCTTCATTCCACGACGAAGTCTTTGACAATGACTTTGAAGCCATCATCGCGGATGCGAGATATAACTATATTTCTAAACACTATTCCATCACTTATGAACATCATCAAGAAGTAGAAGAAGATGGAAGCCAAAAAAAGGAAAAACTAACAAAATCTGACAGAATTGATAAGGTTTTAACCCATCGTATCTGGGGTATTCCAATCTTTTTAGTCATCATGTTTTTGGTTTTCCACTTTACATTTTCGGAAGATTTCTTATTCTTAGGAGCCTTTGGAAAATTATTTGGTAATCCTGATGGCCTTAATATTACAAATCCTGGAGTTATTAATTTCTTCACTGGAATGGGATATGAAGGTGAAGCTTTGGAAGGAATCCCTTCTTTAGGCGTATTCCTCCAATCTTGGATGGGATGGGTCACCGGCTCAATCATCGATTTATTTGATTCATTTATGCCTGGTGGTCAATGGTATACCTCCTTATTATTGGATGGTTTACTCGCTGGTTTAGACGCAGTTTTATCATTCATTCCACAAATACTCTTATTATTCTTCTTTATCGCTATTCTTGAGGATAGTGGTTATATGTCCCGTGTGGCCTTTATCCTTGATAGAGCCTTTAGAAAATTCGGGCTTTCTGGAAAAGCTTTTATTCCAATGCTCACTGGTTTTGGTTGCTCGGTTCCTGCGATTATGGCCACCAGAACTCTTGAAGATGAAAGAGAAAAGAATAGAACGATTAGATTAATGACTTGTTTCTCCTGTGGTGCCAAAGCTCCAATTTGGACTTTATTAGCCATGGTTGGAACATGGATTGGATGGGGCGGAGATTTATTTGTTTATTCTATCTATATCGGCGGTATTGCTGCCGCGGTGGTCTACGCTATCTTCATGAAATTATTCTCTAGAGATCAATATGTTTCTCCATTTATCATGGAGTTACCAGCATATCACCTTCCACAAGCAAGAAATGTTATTGCCTTGCTTTGGGAAAAACTTAAACACTATGTCATTAAAGCCGGCACGATCATCGCCGCTTCCACAATTGTTATTTGGTTCTTAAAATCCTTTGGATGGGAAGACGGAGCATTCAGATTCTTGATGTTCTCTGAAGAGATTATGGAAGAAGGAGTGGGCACTGGTGAATTTGAATGGGTTCTTCATATCGAGAATTCTCTCCTTTCCTATATCGGTAGAGGATTATCATATGTCTATTATCCTTTAGGATGGGCTCAAGGTGCGGATGGTTGGAAATACACTGTTTCCACCTTTACTGGACTTATCGCGAAAGAAGATGTTGTCGCGACCATGGGTGAACTTGGATTAGACGAAAGCACCATTGCTTTGAACGCTGCTGGTGTTTATAGCTTTGCTCTTTATAATTTATTCACCTTCCCATGCTTTGCCGCTATCGGTGCCGCCTATGGCGAACAAAAAGGTAAAGAATTCTGGCTTACTCTTGCTTGGTGGCTCATAATGAGCTATGGCGCTGCCTTCGTTGTCTATTGGGTTGGAATGCTATATATCGTTGCCATTTGGGCAGGTATCTTAGTGACATTAGCCCTTATCGGTTTAGTCGTAGGCGCGGGTGTCATGGTCAATATCCGTCAAAAAAGACACTTACAAAACGAGGCCTAATTTATGCAGTGGTGGGAATATTTAATTATCGTTTTCGTAGTCCTCTTCGTAGGATCAGTTATCTTCCTTAATTTCTATTTAAAGAAAAAAGGGAAATCTTTAACTGGCGATTGTTGCTCATCAAACTGCAAGCATTGTAATGGGCAGTGCAACAAAGTCAACTGTCAAAAAATGCTCGAAGAATATCACGATACATATTCAAAATAAATAAGACCGGCAAAGCCGGTTTTATTTATACATTATCCATATAAATAGTGGTTGCCAAAACGCAACTACTATTTTATTATGTTCTTATATGGAATATAAATTCATCGAAGATTTGTTGTTTATTTGTAAATTCAAAGATATTTCCTTAGAAAAATTTTGTGGTGTTTTAGGCATCTCCTTTGAAGCGGTATCTAGAATTAAAAACGGGATGATAAAACCATCAAATGAAATACTTGAAAAGTTTTATGGATACCTCTTTGTTAACCACATTGATCTCAATAGAATTAAGATTGAGGCTTTTAAAAATAATAATCATCAAATCTTATTATTCCATGGAAGTAAAAATGAAGTCGTAGGCCCTCTTGATTTAAATCATTCTCATCGCTTTTTAGATTTTGGAAGTGGCTTTTATTTGGGGGATAATTATGAGCAATCTTTAGATTTTGTCTCTTTCACTAACGAAGGATCAATCTATGTCTTTGATATGATTTATGATGATTTAAAAATCCTAGATTTAGATGTTTCTTTAAATTGGATGTTATTAATTGCTTTAAATCGTGGAAAATTAGAGGAATATCATCAAACATCTTTATACAATCAATTGTCAAATATGGTAAATGACTATGATGTTATCATTGCCCCAATCGCGGATAATAGAATGTTTTCGACTATTGATGATTTTGTCAATTCCGCAATCTCTAGTGAGCAAGCCATTCATGCGATCAAAAAATTATCACTTGGAAAGCAGATAGTTATCAAAAGTGAAAAAGCTTTAAAACAATTAAATCTTTTAGAAAGGCTTTATGTTTCTAAAGAAGAAAAAAATGCCGCTAAGAGCAAAAAGATACAAGAAATAAATGAGGGAGAAAGTTATATCCGAAACGCTTATAAAGAATATTTTGGAAAAGGTCTTTCCATCAGTGAGGTCTTCAAATGAGAAAGATGGATTATAACGGCTTAATTCTTTGTAAATTACAAGCCTCACTCTTTAGTGATTATCGAGACTTTTCCAGGTGTTCTCCTAACATTTTTATAAGGCGTTTCATGTTTTCACATCTCGCTGAACGCTTTGATGACTTATCAATTTTAATTGAATCCTCCTCTAATCAAACATTCGTGGAGAACATCAACGATCAATATGGTGAAACAAAACACGGCCAAAATATTTCTTTCAATAAAGATGTTTTATATTGGGTTGGTTATGTCTATCGATATTGGTGCTTCACATATGAAATACCATCATCAAAACTATATCAATATATCTCCCCAAAGATGTTGATGGATCGTTACCCTTTATATCACTCTATGGATATTGAATATGTTATTGAAAGAATAATTGAAGAAGAAAAAATAGAGATTCCTCTTAAGAAATCTCTAGATGATATTTTAAAAGAATATATCGATTATATCGATAGTCTTAATAAGTAGCCTTCTCATTGAGGGCTTTTATTATTTCGGTTGGTATTTTAAGAACTTCTCGATCATAAGTGATAAAGCCATTAAGTTCTTCTTCAACATCACTAAGTTGAGTGTAGATAAACGCGCATAAACCTTTAGGAATGTTTTTAACGATATCAAGATTAATGAAATCCTCATATTGTTTAAGCCATTTATCGCCGGTCTCAAAGACGTCATAAACATTTTTACCTTCCATCATATGGCCCTTAATTGGATAAATGAACGCTCCGATTTCAGAAATCACTAATGCGCGCTTCTTTTGATGGAATTTAAATGGCATCTTTGCTCTTCTAAAATAGACGTGCATCGATTTGACATCGCTTATGCCTTGGTCATGCCATCCTGAAGCATGGTCAAATAATCTTGTGTTGTCTAATGGTTTAATTTCTTTATAGACCTTTTTAGAATCAAATTGTCCCCAACCTTCATTGAAGATTGTCCAAAGAACAATACAAGGATAATTATATAAATAATTAATCGTATCTTTAAATTCTTGGAGAGTTTCTCTTCTTCCATCGAGATCTTTTCTTCTTAAAATACCATGCCAGGTATCTGGAATATGAAATTTAAGAAGAATAGGCCAGGTTGTAATCCAATAGATATATGATTCACCAGCGTTGACAAAATCTTGCCACACGAGCATTCCAATCTTATCGCATTCGTAATACCAACGGAGTGGTTCTATCTTGATATGTTTGCGGATTGTGTTAAACCCCAAATCTTTCGCAAGCTTAATATCTTTAATATATTCCTCATAACTTTTTGGAGTTAAGAAGCCGTCGTGATAATAACCTTGGTCTAAGACCCCACGCATAAAATATGGTTTATTATTTAAGCAGATGATTCTTTGCTTTTTATCATTGAATATCGTCGAGATTTTTCTCATCGCAAAATAGGATTTTACCTTGTCATCATCGCTTTCCAAAGTGAAATAATAAAGATATGGATCTTCTGGAGACCAAAGCCGTAAATCGTTTATTTTAATTTCAACTTCTTTATTGGTTTCAATCTCTAATTTTTCTTGATTTAGCGAAAAATATACGCTTTTTGCGGCACTTTTTACGTAAATTTTAAGATTTTTGTTATCGATATCGGGTGTGAGTTTTATTTCTTCAATGTAGTTTTTGTTCACGCTTTCAAGCCACACAGGCATATAGATTCCAGATTGAGGAGTGTACCAAATTCCTCCTCGTTCTGTCTTTTGTTTACCTCGTGAATGATATGAGGTATCAGTGACATCTACCACTCTTAAAATTAAGGTATTCTTCTCTCTTAAATAAGGCTTAATTTTAAAGGAGAATGGGAGAAACCCTCCAATATGTTTTCCTAAATAGACATCGTTTAGATAGACTTCAGCGATTTGATCCACTGCGGTGAAGTGGAGAATGACCTCATCTTTTATAAAATCTTTAGGTAGAGTGAATTTTAAGCGATAGAAAAGATAGTCATCTGGCCTCACGGTTTTATTGACTCCACTTAAAGGTGTTTCTGGAGAATAAGGGACAAGGATTCCACCATCAAAAGATTCAGGGATATCCGCTTCTTTACGAATTGCGTATTCCCAAACACCATTAAGAGAAATATAACTATCTCTTTCTAATTGAGGTCTTGGATACTCAGATAGTGGTTTCATTGTTTTCCTCTTTAACTTCTTGCGTCACCAATTTAGCTTTCTTTTCTTCGATAAGCATAAAGATGACTGGAATAAATGTTAACAATAAGACAATGCTAGTAAATAAGAAGATGTATTCATTAGGTCTCGTGACTTCAATGCCATATTCATTCGTGTAAGTTACCGCGTTGATGTTAGAGACTCCTAAACCAATATAAGGCCCAGTCACCATTGGGATAAGAACAGCGAATATCATTCTTACGCCTTGGAACAAACCCGTTTCTTTTGTGGGAGTGTAATCTCTAATTTTCGCTCCTAAAACCGCCGTGCCTAATAAATAGCCACTCATCAGGATTGTTCCACCAATCATGACTCCAACTTTTTCTCTGACAAAGAACATGATAATTCCACCCAGTATATTTAAGCCTAGAGCAGGGAAGATTAATCTATTCTTTCCAATCTTATCCATGAACGCTCCAACTACCACCGTGATTATAGAAGCGCTTAATAAAACAACCCCTAAAGTAATAGTGAAATCCATCTCTTTGATATTTAAAGCCTGTTGGACATAGACCATAAAATATGGCATAAAGCATTGAATGCCAATTGAGAAGACCATAAAAGCCGCTAAAACGATATATAAGATCTTGTTGTTTTTAATAACTGATGGTTTGAATCCATGAATAACGTTTTGGAAGTAATTTTCTTCTTTATTTGGACCTTTGATATCTTTTGGTAAAAGGAAGATACAAATAATACCAGAGATAATAGTGATACCCCCAAAAATATAAAAGAAGATGTCCCAATGAGTGTTGCTCTTGTCTTCGACAAGGAAACCGCCTACGAGCACCACTAAAATCATCGAGATAAGGGGGAATACTGAAAGAACACTTTCAACTTTTCCGCGGTTACGTTCGTTAGTGTTATCGGTGACAAAAGCGTTAAAGGCGGCATCGTTTGCGGTGCTTCCAAAGAAGGTCATAACGCAGTCCATGACCACAATCATAACTCCGGACATCATGACTGAACCATTCACGAACGATAAGGTTGAACCTGGATCTAAGAAAGCAAATAGAATTATGGATACACCCCAGATGATATAGCCAAAGGAGATTAAAGATTTTCTTTTACCAATTCGATCGGATACCGCACCCATTAAAAGGGTGGTAAGAGTGGCCGCAGCCGCACTACAAGCGGTCATAATTGGGATAAAATTGTACTGACTAGTGCAGTCAAACACATAAAGATTTAAATAATTATTTTCAATAGCCCAGGCGATTTGACCAACAAACCCCGCAAGGATAAAAGAGAGCCATTTTCTTATTCCAACTTTACTATTATTCATATTTTTTCCTCGATAATTATTATACATCGATGAATTAGAACATTGGTGAAAACAATATTCCATCTTTTGTGTAGTATTTATATATTGTGATATTGAAAACAAGGTTTTATAATAAATGTAAACTCGTTATTTATAACGTTTATTATTATAAGTAGGTATGACTTTATGAGAAAAAAGGTACTATTTTTTGGACTACTACCTGTTTTTCTATTGACGGGGTGTCTCACTATTGGAGCAATTGCTCCTTTTGTTAGTCGTGCAGGCGCTAGCGATGCCGAGGATCCTAATCAATATGATTATTGGTTAAACTCTATTTCTCAACCGGGTCATCTCTACCTTCACTACAACCGAGGAAGTGAAACCAACTACAGTGACTACTGTTTGTGGCTTTGGCAATCCGCTCCTCAAGACCTCGAAGGCGCTCTTTGGGGTTATAGCGGAGATCCACAAGTTTCCACAACTTTAAGACTCAAACCGATGTCCACGAGTTGGATGACCTATCAAGATGTTGGAAAGGATGGATCAGGAATTTATTACGACAACTATGGGGCAATCATGGATGTCGATTTGAATAGACCTGACCTCGTTGGAGGAAAAACTGGCACTCCTGTAACCTATGAGGGCATGGAAGAACTTGGATTCCTCCTTCCAAAACAAAGCTCGATGGATGGCTCTTCAAACTGGATTAGTGATGGTGGTAGAGAGACATATATCGATGATATTGCCAACGAAGAGAACTGGAGAACTGTCGAAGGTGGTAAAGCTGTCCACGTCTTTGTGTCTAAAGGCGCCTTGGCCAACTACAAATACTTCGCGGGAGATGGTGTCCCAGAAGTAAAAATTAATCCAATCGATAAGGATGAAAGTGGAAAATATAGTTCCACAATCGACCCTCAATATCGCGACATCTTTGATGTGAGCACAACCTCTGATGCCTTTAAACAATTAGGTGTTGGTTATCAAATCTTTGTCGCTTCATTTAGAGACAGCAACGGTGATGGAATCGGTGATTTAAGAGGAGTTATTAATTCTCTTGATTACCTCAAGGATTTAGGAGTGGATGTTCTTTGGCTAACCCCCATTCAAAAATCCGATTCATATCATGGATATGACATCTCTGATTATCTCGCGATTGATAAGAGATTCGGAACGATTAACGATTATCGTGAATTAATCTATAAAGCCCATAAGATGGGCATGAAAGTCATTATGGACTTAGTTTTGAACCACACCTCCAAAGGTAACCCATGGTTCATCAACTCCCAATGGGGTTCAAATCCAGATGGCACGAAGAACGAGTGGAGAGATATCTACACTTGGAAATATAAGACCGATACGATAGAAAAATATATCAACGGGTCTTATCAAACCATCACTGTTGAACAAGATGCAACCAGCAATAATCCATCATGGTACAGGGATGGAGAATCAAATTATTACTATTATGGTAAGTTTGGTAGTGGCATGCCTGAGATTAATTATCAAAACGCAAACACCCGTAAACTCGTCATCGAAATGGCGAAATACTGGTTATCCTTTGGCTTAGATGGTTATCGTCTCGATGCTGTCAAACACATCTTTATGAGAGACGAATGTTATCAACCAAACGATATCATCATCACTGACACGGGTAGTAAATCAACATATGATGATGAAAAAGGTATCTATGTCACCAAAGATTTTGATTATTCAAGCAACCTCACAAAGAATGTCACTTGGTGGAAAGAATTTGCCGATTCCTTAAAAGCTGATTATCCAAACTGCTTCTTAGTCGGTGAAAACTTTGATGGTTGGGGTACAAGAACCGCTCCTTATTATCAAGCATTAGATAGTCAATTCTCATTCTCAACTTACTATCATATTTGTTCACAAATATATCAAGGTGGAGGTTTTGCCCACGGACAAGCTTCAGAAACCTTTGATCCATATTCCTCGATGAGTGATGTGATTTTAGATGGTGGTTCCGCTGGAAACCAAACCATTCCTGGTGGTAAACGCCCAGACTTTATCGATGGAGCCTTCACCTCTAACCACGATGTCATGAGAGCTATCAACCAAGTCAATGGCACTCCTGGAGAAAAAGCTGGAGACACCATTCCATTAAAACAAGTTACTGGAAGTAACAACCAAGTTGAAAAAGCCAAGATTCATGGGGCTATTACGATGTTAGATCGTGGTATTTCTTGGATTTATTATGGTGATGAACTTGGAATGTCTTCTAACACCAACACTCATGTCGATACTTATGGCAGTGAAAACTGTGAAGACATTTGGTATCGTCAACCATTCTTATGGCAAGACACCTCAATCAGAGCAAACTATAAGTCTGGTCAATATAAATTTGAATTAGATTCCTATAATAGAACCCTTCCTTCGATGGAAGAACAAAAAGCTGATCCTAATTCCATGTTTAATTGGTATAAGGGTCTAAACGAAATCAAACACATGTATCCAAAAGATGCACGTATTGAATATCTCGATGGCGGTCACGTTATTGGTATTAAAGTTATGAACGCTCAGGGAGCGTGCAAACTTGTTATCTTTATCAATACCGGCACGGGTAGTAGCACTTATGCGATGAATCCAGATTATTTTGCGGGTGCAGAAACCACCTTTGTAAAATCCATGGGTGGCGCCCCAACTGTTAAAGGTGGAGACATCGGTGTTACTCCATATAGCATCGCCGTTTTTAGAGTGTAAGGAGGGGAGCAAGATGAAAAATAAAAAACTTATATTCTTCGCGCTTCCATTCTTCGCGCTCATCCTCACTGGATGTGTCAAATACAACGGCAAAGGTTCACCTAATCCAGTGGAGAAAGTAACCATCACCCTTGATAACGATAAATTATCAGTGGTTGAAGGTTCTCAAGGTAGCCTTAAAGCCACACTCGACAAAGAAGTTGATGTTTATTGGGCTGTGGAAAATGATTCGATCGTCTCATTAAACGCGACCGAAGGCCTTAACATTACCTTTAATGCTTTAATTCCTGGGCAAACCAAGATTACGGCCTCTGCGACTTATAGTGGCAGAAAATATTCCAAAGACTGCACGGTCTCAGTTACTAGAAAAAGTAGCGGAGGCGGTGGAGAAGACGGGGATAGCGAAACTCCAGTCGACCCAACCGATCCAGTCACTGGCGAGACGGTCACTACTTATCTCGTCATCGGCGAAAATGGTAGATATAAAGGCGAACCAGGCGTGGATATTCCATCGATGTTCCTTGAATATGCGATTGAATTCACCGCAGAAGTTGGCGCTGATTTACCCACTAGCGAAGAAGTGACCTCGGTGGTTAATGGCTCAAAATTCCAAGCTTGGCAATCATATGAAGGTGGTGGAGCATTGACCAAATACACCAAAGTTCCTAATGCAAGAGGCAAGATTTTATATGCTTCTTTCAGCGGAGGAGAAGGTGGGGTCACTCCAGATGAACCACCGGTGGTGCCAACTGGCTCAGTCACTCTTTATTTCGCTGGTATTAATAACTGGACGGATGAAACTGCGGTTAATTTAGGTATTAATGGTGTATTTGTCGCCGCCACAAAACAAAGTGATAACAATTATAAAGCCACCATCGATGTCAGTGGTGAAATACAAAGCGTTAATGCTTATCTCAACCAAAATGGACAAGATGGTAAATACTTCCATCCAACGACCGGTGTCGAAGATTATAACCGAATGAATTCGACGATTAACACTGGTTCAATCAATGTTGAATTAGGTGGAACATACACCATTACATTTGTTAATTGGGCTTATGCTGAATCAGATTGGAATCATGCTTGGTTTAATTACACCTTCACCAGTGGAGCCCCTTCTGACGATGTTACTCCAGTCGATCCACCCATAATTCCAACCGGCACGATTAATATTTATTTCACCGGTATTGAATCATGGACCGACCCCACGGTTGTTCATATCGCCGTGGATGGTAACTTCAAAGATGCGGTCAAACAAAGCGATGGCAAATATAAAGCTGAATTTACTGTGGCAGAAGCTAGTAGCATCAGCTGTTATCTCTCTCAAAATGGTGATAAATATTTCCACCCCGCTAATGGAGAACCATGGGATGAGATGGATTCATCAATTCACCTTGGTTCTGTCACTTTAACCGTTGGAAATTCATACCTTATTTCAATGGTGGAAGTTGGAGGAAGCATCTGGGCTCACAATTGGGACAATTGGCAACACGCTTGGTTCAACTATACCTTTACCCAAATGTAGAAAGGAGGAATTTTGATGAAACGTATTAATAAATTATTATTAACAATCTTACCTTCTTTCTTAGTGATGGGGACCGCTGGTCTAATCGCTACTAGAATGTTCCAAAAAGTCGATAATCCTGGCAAAGATACCGCCATTTACGATGAAAATCTTGAACATGCGGACTATAGTCATCCAGATATTATCAATGGAGCATATGTTGCCTCTATGGAAGATGAAGGCGAAGAAGAGGACGTCTCTGTCGTCGTCAATAAAGTCATTCTTCACTACTATAATGAAGCTGGCGGAAATGATGGAAGAGCCTTCTATCTTTGGGTAACCGGTGTTGATGGTGTGGAATATAACTTAGAAAACGCCGCGGACATTATGTCAGTTAATGCTGATAGAACAATGATGACTATCAACATTGATTTTACCGATGCAAGATTTGCCGCTTTTGCGGGTAAATCTAAATTATTCTTTATTATTAAATATAAAAAGATTTCCGAAATGAACCTCAACTGGGGTGGACAATCAGATGATATGCAACTCGTCTATTCTGAATTTCCTCCAGCGGAAGGAAGCGATGTTTGTGAAGTTTGGACCATGCCGGCCGCTGGTGGTGGTATTGCTATCCTTGATAGCGAGAACAAGACCAGAGTGCACGGTGTGTCTCTTGCAGAATTCACCGATTGGAAAACAATCAGATGCAAACTCACCAATGATACTTCTAGTGTCAATTGGCAGTTATATGCTTTTGATGAAACATATTATAAAATCAAACCTAAAAAACGTGAGGATGTCAAAAAATGGTACCTCGTAAAAGAGGGAACTGGTAATGCTGGAGCAAATGGTGAATTCAATATTCAATTACCGTATGAAGCCCATATTAATATCGTCTATTCCTTGGTCAGCCATGACCCATCCACTGATAGCGATCCAGATATGGCCAGCTTGAGCAAAACCGTGACCGTGAGATTTGATAAACTTTACGATACTGCGAAATTTAATACTTATTATGAACAAGCAAACCTTACAAAAGATTTAGGAGCGACATATAGCGCCTCTGGAACAACCTTTAGAGTGTGGTCTCCAGTTTCTGCGAATATTACCGTTCTTCTTTATGATAAGGACACCTCTTTAGAATTTGGTGGAGATGATAAATATAAAGGTTACCACATGCATTACACCAGTGGTGGTATTTGGGAACTCACCATCGATAGTGACCTCAAAGGTAAATATTATAATTATCAAGTTGATAATACCTTAGGTACGAATGTGACAATGGACCCATACGCCACTAGTGCAGGTTGTAATGGTGTGCGTGGACTTATCTATGATAAAGCAGACACTAACCCGGATGGTTGGGACACTCTCCCACTTAAATGGGATGGAGTGAGTGGTTATGATATCACCACCCCACAAGAATTAAGCATCTATGAAGTCCATATTCAAGACTTCACCGGCGATTCTTCTTGGGTTAGCAATAACGAAAACAAAAACGGAACCTATAACGCTTTTGTCGAAAGTGGAACCCACCTCGTTGGCCATAACGATGTGACCACAGGCTATGATCACCTCAAAGATTTAGGTGTTGAAGCGGTTCAATTATTACCAGTTTTTGATCATGATAATGATGAAAGCCAAGAAACTCTTAAATACAACTGGGGTTATAATCCACTTAACTATAATGTAGTTGAAGGTGGTTATTCCTCCGATCCACACGATGGATTGAAGAGAGTCCAAGAATTTAAGAATCTCGTCCTTCAATTATCAAAACAAAGAGCCGGTAAAGAAGGTAGTGACACTCATACGAGAGTCATTATGGATGTTGTCTATAACCATGTCAGTTCTGCGACTGGTAGTAACTTCCATAAACTTATGCCACGTTATTACTTTAGATACGCCGCTAAAGATTACTACAATGAATATGGCGATAGATATCAAATGGAAGGTGAACTTTGGGATGGTTCAGGATGCCATAACGAAGTTGCTTCTGAAAGACCAATGATGAGAAAATTCATCGTCGATTCTCTCGTTATGTGGGCCAAAGAATATAAAATTAAAGGATTCCGTTTTGACTTGATGGGATTAATTGATTTTAAAACCTTAATCGAAGCCAAGAACGCCTTATATGAAATAGATCCAGATATTTATATGTATGGAGAAGGCTGGACCTCTGGTGGATATCACGGAGAAGGGTCTGACCAATGGAAAGAAGTTCATGGTGGAGTGGACGCTCATAACTTTGGAGCGATGAGCTGGCAAGTCTATAACGAATGTAATAACTATAAAACTCAAGGTGTTTACCTCGGTGGTTTTAACGACTCTGTTAGAAATGCGATTAGAGGTGAAAACAATGTCGATGGTTATCCTGGAAAAGGATATATCCAAACCGGTAATTCTAATAATTACGCTTGGACCATTGCCTCTGGACTTTGGGGTGTCAATACTGGTGTCAACACTGATGGCGCGATCTCTGGATATTATCCAGAACAAACAGTGAACTATGCTTCATGTCACGATAACTGGACTGTTAGAGATCAACTTTATAACACTTTAGTGGATGGCACTCATCCAAGTGGCACTCAACTCGCTCATGGTGTTTTACAAGCCCATGGTTTAATCTTTGCTTCTAATTGCGCGGCCTTTATGTATGGCGGAGAAGAATTACTTAGAACTAAAGAATTAGCGGTTGCTGATTTAGACGCGGTCACCGCCGATTCATATCAAAATTTACATGGACACTTTGTGTCTCATAACTCTTATAATGCTCCATTAAGCGTTAATACTTTTAAATGGGGCAACAAGATTGAAGTCACCTTTGATGATCAAGTCATTAATACTTCCACAAGTGGATTCAATTTAAGTGGAGCCTTCTCTAGCTTGATTAGAATGCACAAAGTTTTAGCGAAGAAAAGAGGAGCTAATGTTGGTTACAACACTTTTGTCTCTTCAACTTCCAGCGGTAAAACTGTGAGTAATATCGTCTGGGGTGGTGGCGATTTGGGCGCTTTTGATAGCACCTCCGCCGCGATGCAAATCAACGAATCTTTCATCTACCTCTGCACTGGTAATCAAAATTCTCCAGTTTGGGGTGATGCAAGAATCAGTAGTGGAACATGGGAACACATGTGGGATTATGGTGGATATACGATGAACACTGAATCCGGCAAACTTGAATTTTGGAATAAGAATACGATTGTCATATTCAATTCCAAAGGAAATTGCTAAGGAGGGAATGAAGATGAAAAAGAAAATACTTTTATTACCTTTATTAACGGTCTCTCTTTTAATCGCTGGTTGTAATGGTTCAGAAGCTTATAATCCAAAAATCCCGTATCCTGGAATTCCTGATAATCCACAGGGAGGAGATAGTGAAGAGGATCCTGATTTACCAAGTGAATACAATATGGTGGTTAACTTCTATCTCAATTATTCCCATAGCGACACCCCGCTTTATCAAATGGATTGGTATAGCTTAACTCCTCTTGGGAGTTGTCCAGAGCAAGCCATCCTTACAGATGCGGATGCTCCAGATCCACTTTATCCTCACTTCTTAGGGTATTCCGAATACCCATCATCAATAGATGATAGTCATATTTGGAACTTCGAGAATGATTATAAACAAAGCAATGTCCTCAACCTTTATGGTATTTGGGTCAGCAATAGTTAAAGAAAGGAGTAAATATGAGAAATAACAAATTAAAATATGTGGCATTTCTACCTGTGCTCCTTTTGACAGCCTGTAACTTTAAATATAATTACACTCTTCCTGATGGAGTCAGTTTCTACACTGGTTCTGGTGGAGGAGACTGGGATGGAGGAGAAGGTATTGATGATGCCGGAACCTATGATGTCAAAGTTTGGGTTGATACCAAGATTACAAGTCTTACTGAAGCCCAAATCAACAACTTTGCGGCGAGCAGTGGTGGAAAATATAACATCAATGTCACCGTTCAACCAATGAGTGAAGGCGAAGCGGCGACAAAAATGCTTCAAGATGTCTCCAGTGGCGCGGATATCTTTATCTTTGCGCAAGACCAACTTTCAAGACTAAAGACCGCGAATGCTTTAGCCGCTTTTGATTCGTCATTAACTCAACATTTAAAAGCCAATAATAGCGTGGATTCTGTTAAAGCTGCTTCGATTGGAGATAAGATGTATGCTTTCCCCACCACGAGCGATAACGGATACTTCCTTTATTATGATGCTTCAGTGGTTTCTGATAATGATGTCAAAGACATGACCACTTTATTGTCCACTCTTAAAGCGAAGAAAAAGAAACTCAACTTCGACCGTAAGAATGGATTCTACGCCGCCAGTTATTTCTTAGCGACTGGTTGTGAATCACACTGGACTATCGATGAGAAGAGCGGTAGTTTCCTCGCTTATGATGACAACTATAACAGCGATAATGGAGTGATTGCTGGTATGGCCTATCGCGAACTCGCGGACAATTCGGTAGTCGCTACTAAATCGACATGGACGAACTCCGCTGGAGCGATCATTACTGGTGTTTGGGAATACGAATATATCAAAACTCAATTTGGAGACAATTTGAGATGTGCGGAACTCCCAAGTTTTACCTATGGTGGACAAACATATCATATGTCCTCATTCGATGGATATAAACTTATGGGTGTCAAACCACAAGCGGATAAGAAAAAAGCCAGTGTCTGCCGTAAAATCGCTGAATATCTCACTAATAGTGAGAATCAACTCAATAGATTTAAACAAGTCTCTTGGGGACCAACAAATATTAAGGCCAGCGAAAACCAAGCTGTTAAAGAGCATCCAGCTTTAGCGGCTTTAGCGGCCCAACATGAATACGCACATCAACAAGAACAATGCCCAGGCGCATGGTTTAACTCTTTAGGTAGTCTTGCCGGAAGCATCGCTACAAATAGCACTGAAGCTCAAATCAGAGAGCTTTTAGCGAACTATACTTCTGGTCTTTCTATCTTATTAGATGATTAAGGAAGGAGGACTTATGAGCAATAATCAAAAAGATTTGGAAATGTTAAAGAAAACGAAAATCCAAAGATTTGGTATTAATTTTGTCGCCTTCTTTAAATCGATTCCATCTAAACTCAAAAATCTCGGATTAAAAATCTGGGGCTTATTGAAGAACCTCTTTTGGAAAGTCGTTAATATCTTTAAGGATATTGGCTTAACCTTTGCCCACGGAGATTGGAAAACCAAAATTTCATATTTCGTGATGGGCTTTGGGAGCATCGCTAGAGGACAATGGCTAAGAGGTCTTCTCTTCCTCATCTTTGAAGTAGCATTTATCCTTTATATGATCTTCTTTGGTGGTGGATATTTCTCTCAACTTTATATTTTAGGTACCAAAGATACAATCACAAATCCTGATGGAACTGTCACTCCAGGTGATAATTCCTTCAACATCTTGCTTTATGGTGTTTTGACGATCTTCTTCATTATCGCTTTGATCTATACTTGGTATTTAAATATCAAACAAAATAGGATTTCTGAAGAGATTATTAAAAACGAGAAGAAACTCGACACGGCGAAGGATGATTTACGCGCTTTAGTGGATAAAAACTTCTACAAAACCTTATTATCTTTACCAACATTAGGTATTGTCATTTTTACCATTTTACCGATCTTCTTTATGGTTTTAGTGGCCTTTACCGATTATGACGCTCAACACGCGACCTTATTCGGATGGGCAGGATTTGATAACTTTAAACAGATATTTACCTGGTCTGCAGGTGGTCAATCCTTCTCTGCAACCTTTGGTCAAATCTTGCTTTGGACCTTGGTGTGGGCCTTCTTTGCGACCTTCACCAACTATTTCCTCGGCATGATTGTCGCGATGCTCATCAATAAGAAAGGAATTAGATTGAAGAAACTTTGGAGAACTATTTTAGTCTTCTCTATTGCCATTCCTCAATTTATCTCCATTCTTTATGTCTCTCAGATGTTCGCAACTGATGGCATCATCAACGGGATCTTTGAAACGGTTGCCGGATGGTTTGGAGTCCACAATTTCCAACCAATTGACTTCTGGGGTGACCCATGGCTCGCTCGTATCACTGTCATCATCATCAATATTTGGATTGGTGTTCCTTATTTGATGCTCGTTGTTACTGGTATCTTAATGAACATTCCAGCGGATTTATATGAATCCGCGAATATCGATGGGGCGAATGCTTGGCAACAATATTCGAAGATTACCCTTCCATATATGCTCTTTATTACCGGACCATACCTCTTAACAAGCTTTACTGGTAATATGAATAACTTTAACGTTATCTACTTGTTAACCGGTGGTGGACCAAAAGATCCAAAGATGTATGGGAACGCTGGTAGCACCGACTTACTTATCACTTGGTTATATTCATTATCAGTGAATGAATCCGATTATAAGTTTGCCGCGGTTATCGGTATTATGGTCTTCATCGTCGTGGCGGTTGTCTCCCTCGTGGTCTATAACCTCATCCCATCAACTAGAAATGAGGAGGAGTTCCAATAATATGGCTGAAAAGAAATCAATGTCGATGTCCCACAAACGTAGAATGGCCAATATTGCGACTTATGTGATTCTATCCGTCATTTCCATTATTTGGATCCTTCCGTTTGTCTTCCTTGTTTTCCAATCTTTTAGAGTGGAAACCACAGGTATTGTTAACTACGTGTTCCCTCAAAAGTGGGGATTTGATAATTATGTTTATCTTTTCTCAGCGAACACGAACTTCCTTCAATGGTATTTCAACACCTTCATCATTGCTTTATTTGTCTGTGTTTTGCAGACTATCATGCAATTCATGATGGCTTATACCTTATCTCGATTTAGATTCAAACTCCGTAAACCATTGATGAATGTCATGTTGGTTCTTGGGATGTTCCCGGGCTTCTTAACAATGATTGTTCTCTATCAAGTCTTAAAGACTATTGGTTTAACCGGAGATAATGCGGTTCCTGGTTTAATCCTCGTCTCTGTCGCGAGCAGTGGAATGGGATATTATGTTTCTAAGGGTTTCTTAGACACTCTTCCTAAATCACTTGATGAAGCGGCATTAGTGGATGGAGCTACCAGGATGCAAATCTTCTACAAAGTCATTCTTCCACTTTGTAAACCAATTCTTATTTATACAATTTTGACCTCATTCATGGGTCCTTGGGGCGATTACATCTTCGCATCAGTTATCGCTTTAGGCTCTGAAACTGGTCTTAACGTCGCTGCTGGATTATATACATGGTTAAGTCCAGCAATGATTTCCGATAATTTCACCCATTTCTGCGCGGGTGGTGTCATAGTAGCAATTCCAGTCATGGTCTTATTCATGTTCCTTCAAAAATATTATGTTGAAGGTGTTACTGGTGGCGCAGTTAAAGGTTAGGAGGCTATATTTATGGCTAGAGTAAAATTAACAAATGTAAAGAAAATATATTCCGGGAATGTAACCGCGGTTCACGATTTCAACCTCGATATCGCGGATAAAGAATTCATCGTCTTCGTCGGACCATCGGGATGTGGCAAATCCACAACTTTAAGAATGGTCGCTGGCCTAGAAGACATTTCCGAAGGAACTGTCGAGATTGACAACGAAGTAGTCAACGATCTTCAACCAAAAGACCGTCATATCTCCATGGTCTTCCAAAACTACGCCTTATATCCTCACCTCACCGTTTATGAAAATATTGCTTTTCCTCTTAGACTCCAAAAGAATCCAAAGATGAGTCAAGATGAAATCTATGAAAGAGTAACAAGCGCGGCTCAAGTGCTTGGTATCACTCAATATCTTACTCGTAAACCAAAAGCTTTATCCGGTGGTCAAAGACAACGTGTCGCTATCGGTCGAGCGATGGTTAAGGATTGTAAGGTCTTCTTAATGGATGAACCATTAAGTAACCTTGATGCGAAATTGCGTAACCAAATGAGAGCGGAAATTATTCTCCTTAGAAAGAGAATTAATACGACTTTCATCTATGTGACCCACGATCAAACTGAAGCTATGACCTTAGGCGATAGAATCGTGTGTATGAAAGATGGTTATATCATGCAAGTGGGAACTCCAACCGAATTATTTGATTGGCCAGCGAATTTATTTGTCGCCCAATTTATTGGGGCTCCAATGATGAACACCATCAAGACCGAACTCACCAAAGAAGGAAAAACCTATTATGTTTCTCCATTTGGCTATAAACTCGAAGTCACAGGGGATAAAGGAAAACTCCTCAATGAGCGTAATGTTGAACCAAAAGGTATTTATTTAGGAGTTCGTCCAGAACACATCACCTTGGTCAAAAAAGGCGCGAAAAACGGCTTCCCAGTCACCATCTTAGTCAATGAAATGATGGGTAGTGAATATCATTTACATGTTCAAACCGAAGATGGCACGAAATTAGTGGTGAGAATTCCTACTATTAATTTGACCGATGAAGAAAGAGCCTCGATGGTCTCTGGCACCGTCATCTATGTCGCCTTCGAAGGTAAGGCTATGCATTTCTTTGATCTTGAAACTGAATATAACTTATTAACGGATAATCAATATCACGGAAACGATGATCCTGACGCCCCGATTAAATCAAACGAAGCGGAAAGCGAACCCCAAGAAGAGACTCAAAAAGAGCCTCAAGAGAAACAACCAAAAGAAAAATAGGAGGCCATAATGTTAGACAAGAAAACGAAAAGAACTCTGGCATATGTTGGCATCATTGGTGGATGCGCGCTCGTTGCGTTGACCTTCTTTACGGTCTGTCAATTTGAAAAGGCAAAATATAAAGCATCTGAAACGATGAGAAGTTCAAGCCAAATGAGTCTTGATAACGTTCTTAATGAAGATGCAAACGCCTTGACAGATGAGACCAGTGAATGGCACGATTTAGCGGTGTTTTGGCAAAGCGTAACATATGATTTCACCAACATCACTAAAAGTAACGGGGCAAAATATTTAGGCACCGCTATTCCAGCTTATGCTTTCTCCATGGCCACTTTAGTGTCCTTTGGTTTAGTCCTCAAACACGCCGAAAAAGTGAAAGAGGAAGAAGAAAAAGAAGTCTAAGACTTCTCATTAAAATCATAAAGGGAACAGTTGTAATGATTGTTCCTTTTTGTTTTATATAAAACAATATATAATAATTATTGCGATGAATAAGGAAAAGAATATCTTTATTGGATTAGTAGTGGGAACCACCATCTCTTTTTTATTAAGTGGTTATTCATTAATCTCTTGTTTAGCTTTTAACGGCAATGAAGAAGAACTTGGAAGTCACATTTTAGAGATTTCATATTTATTTTTGCATCTCATCTTATGTGCGATAGTGGTCTATCTCTCTTTTAGAGCGATGAGATTTGGTTCTTTCTTTGTGAAGAATGTCGTCTTTGATGATAATGGATATCCTTCTAAAGGTCGGAGGATATTATTTATTGTTTTAGAATCTTTATTCTTTCTTGTCTTCATTTATTCCTTTATCCAATCCTTCTTTATGATTCTCCCTTTGGCGAAAGAACTTGGCCTTGTCGTCTGGCACGATATTATGAATGGATCATTCCTGGCCTTAATTATCTTTCTTATCTTCTTAATTTATCCAATTGTTCCTTTTAAAAAAGATAATAAATATGCGCAATAATTATTAAATCTATTAAAGGCGTATCTTTTGATGAGAAGATGCGCTTTTCTTATATTTATCCGAGCCGTATAACGACAGTAGGCCGGATGTCAAAACTCCCCGATTGTCGGGGAGTCCAGTGATACTTATAGTTTTG
>CAJOQN010000005.1 GCA_905236535.1 uncultured Bacilli bacterium | reverse complement strand
GATGCATCAAGAAGAATTAGACATGATCAATTTGGTCAAACAATATAAGGCTAACGGAGTCTTTAATAAGATTGTTGTTCTTCTTAATACTTCTTACACGGTTGAACTTGGATGGTGCGAAGATGAGGCGATTGACGCGGTCTTATGCTTCGGCTTCCCTGGACAATGGGGCGCAAAAGCCATCCCTGATTTACTCACTGGTGTTGTTAATCCAAGTGGTCGTACCCCAGATACCTGGGCTGCGAACTCTCTCAGCGCTCCAGCGTGTGTTAACGAAGGGACTAACACTCCTAAATTCTCGAACATTGATGAAATCAAAAACACCATCAAAGCGGATGATGAGATGTATATCTCTTATATGTCTACGATGGTTGAAAGCATCTATGTGGGATATAAATATTATGAAACTAGATATGAAGATGTCATCCTTAATCAAGGTGGTGCCTCTAATCCAGTAGGCGCGATTCAAGGGAGTTCCTCTTGGGATTACGCCAAAGAAATGGTTTATCCATTTGGTAGTGGATTAAGCTATACTTCATTCTCTGAAACCATTGATAGTGTCACTGAAAATAGCGAAGATCATACTTATTCTGTAAAAGTGACGGTCAAAAACACTGGCAGTGTGGCTGGCAAACACTCCGTTCAAGTCTACGCCAACACTCCATATGGAGATTATGAAAAGACAAACCTCGTGGAAAAAGCCGCGGTAAATATCGTCGGTTTTGGTAAAACCGCTCTTCTTGAACCTAATGAACAAGAAACCTTAGATATTAAAGTGGAGAAATATTTATTAGCCTCTTATGATTCTAAGACCGCGAAAGGTTATATCTTAAGCGAAGGTGATTATTATCTTGGGATTGGTAATTCTTCTCATGATGCCTTAAATAACATCTTAAAGAAAAAAGGCGCGAGTGGAATGATTGATGAACTCGGTAATCCGGTTGCTGGTGATGAAGCCAAAGCTTATACCTGGCATATGGATTTCAATAGTGATGAATTCGCTAATTCTTTAATTACCGGTAATAGAGTCACCAATAGATTCGAATCCACCGACTTAAATTATTTCTTCGATGAAGCCAAAGTTACCTATATCTCTCGTCAAGATTGGGCTGGCACTTATCCAACCGCTCAAACAGTAGTGGCCGCCACTCAAGAAATGATGAGATTAATGGCTGGTAACCTCTATCAAAAAGCCGCGGATGCTCCTTCGATGAGAGGAATCATCACCGGAGATATGACCTTAAATATCCCTCTTATTAAATTAAGAGGAAAAGACTTCGATGATCCATTATGGGATGAATATTTCAAACAATGGACCGTCGATGAACTCGCTTCTTGGGTTGCCGAAGGCTATGGCACTAAACCATTCCCAAAATTCGGTATTCCAAAAGCCGTGATGCTTGATGGACCACTCGGAGTGGTCACCACTCTTCCATATAATAATCGTGAAAAATGTACAACATGGCCATGTGAACCAATCTTAGCGGCCACTTGTAACGAAGATATCATTTATCGTCGTGGTCAAATGATGGGCGAACATTGTTTATGGACCAAAACTCAATCCATCAATGGTCCAGGTTGCAACTTACATCGCACTCCATTCAACGGCAGAAACCCAATTTATTTCTCCGAAGATGGTAATATGACTTATTTAGTGGCGAGACACGAAGGTCTTGGCTACCGCTCTAAAGGCGCTTCCGCCGGAGCGAAACACTTCTGCTTAAACGACCAAGAATTCGCTAGACAAGGAGTTTGTAACTTCATTCAAGAGCAAGCCATTAGAGAAACCTCTTTAAGAGGATTTGAAAGTATTCTCACCGGTGATGTCTCATATGCTTGTATGATGGCCTTTAACAGAATTGGTTGTGTCTCTCAAAACTCTGATTATCACACTAAAGCGGTG
This sequence comes from uncultured Bacilli bacterium, assembly GCA_905236535.1. Taxonomy (GTDB): domain Bacteria; phylum Bacillota_I; class Bacilli_A; order RFN20; family CAG-826; genus RGIG3315. The sequence goes on along the minus strand of CAJOQN010000005.1, from coordinate 11,051 downwards.
ACCAGAGAAGAATGGGGATTCAAAGGTTTCCTTCAATCCGACGCGACCATTATTTATTCCAAAGATAGAATTACCATTCTTGATTCTGGTTTAGATTTATTTACTGCCGATGGCAGTGGACAATCCACCAAAGCGATTAAGAACCACATAAAGAACAATGATGATGGTTATATCTATCAAAAATTAGTCCTCGCCGTAAAACACTCACAATATAATGTGGTTAATTCTAATGTTATGAACGGCATCAGTGAACAAGCTCAAATCATTGTTCACACCCCATGGTGGACCACGACGGAAATCGCCATCTGTGTGGTCATGGGTGTCTTAGTCTTAGCCTCATGCACGATGATGGTGTTAACCCAGTTAAACATCATTGGCAAAAAGAAACAAAAGGAGGCTGAATAAGATGTTTGTCGCTTTATCAAACAAAATTAAAAGTAACCTCATTGTTTATATCCTTAAGTTTTCAGCGATTCTTCTTGGTTTAATCCCATTATTCTATGTTTTGAATAAAGGAGCCTTTCCAAGAGGTATTCCAAGTCAATATCTCCCATGTGGAATCTTCTTAATCGTCGCTTTAATTATTAGTGTTGCTTCGATTTTTATTCCTCATGAGAAGATTGCCTCTTATGTTGAACTTATTGGGGCGATTGTTAAAGGTGTCGCTATGATGTTCTTCGTCCTTGGAAGTATTCTTTCCATCGTCGACGTTATCTATAAGATTGTTATGTGGGGCGACCCCGCTCAATTTCCAAACATCATGATCTTTGGAGTGTTCCTCTTATTAAGTACACTTCTAGATATTGTGGTGTGTTTCCTAAAAGAATAAATTATCCTCTCTTTCATACCCACATCTTAGTAGGGGCGAACCATGTTCGCCTCTATTTTTGTATTAAAAGAGGTTATTTGGGTAATGATTGATTATCTTTCATTAATAGATGTTATGTTATAGATAAATTATGGAAAAGTTAGATTTCAATAAAGGATGGTCGTATCGTCATTTAAATAGCGATGAACAATATCAAAATATCTCTCTTCCTCATGACGCTTTGATATATGAAAGCCGCTCCAACGAAAGTGATGGGGGTGTCAATATTTCATGGTTTATTGGCAAGGATTATGAATATCGTAAAATTTTTAAAATAGATCCTAAATATCAAGATAAAGTCATCGTCTTAGAATTTGAAGGTGTCTATCACAACGCGGAAATATATCTTAATGATATAAGGATTAAATCTCATCCATATGGATACACCAATTTTTTCATCGACATCACCACTTATTTACACTTTGATGAAGATAATGAATTAATCGTTATCGCGACGAATTCTGATCAACCTAATTCCAGATGGTATTCAGGCGCGGGTATATATCGTCCTGTCAATTTATATGTTTTAGAAAAGGAACGAATTCTTCCTCAAAGTGTCAAAATCACCACTTTAGATATTGATAAAGGTTTAATTAATATCTTTTTTAAAACCACTGATGATGGAGAAGCAAATATTGAATTATTTGATGACAATAGTCGATATCACTTTAAAGTAAATTCTAACGATAGAAAGTTTGATGTTAATTTTGAAATTAAGAATCCCATTTTATGGGATATTAATAACCCTCATCTTTATCATCTTAAGATTATCTTTAAAAATGATGTCTATGAAACCACTTTTGGGATTAGATCTATCTCTTTTTCAAGCGATAAGGGATTCCTTTTAAATAACAAAAGAGTGATTCTAAGAGGAGCCTGTATCCATTCGGATAATGGGGTCTTAGGAGCGAGATGCTTTAAGGAAAGCGAATATCGAAAGATTAAATTATTAAAAGAAAATGGCTATAACGCGATTAGAAGCGCGCATAATCCTTCCTCTAAATGGCTTTTAGAGGCCTCTGACAGGCTCGGAATGCTCGTGATGGATGAATATGTCGACATGTGGTATATTCATAAAACGCGATACGATTATGCCTCATATATCGAAGATTGGTACGATGAGGATTTAAAAGAGATGATTAATAAGGACTACAATCATCCCTCTGTTATCATGTATTCTTTAGGAAATGAAGTCGCAGAGACCGGAGAAAAAGAAGGAATTGAATTCTTTAAAAGGATGAGAGATGTCTGTCATCAATTAGATTCTTCTCGCCCTGTGACTGTCGGAGTGAACATCTTCTTTAATTATTTATATTCTTTAGGTTTTGGGGTCTATAGTGATAAAAAAGCTTACAAAAACCCTCAAAAGAAAGTGGGGAGTGAATTCTTTAATAACCTCGCGGGAATATTTGGGGATGGCTTTATGAAACATATGGCCAAACTAAGAGGATGCGATAGAAAGACCAAAGATTGTTTTAAAGAGATGGATATCGCTGGATATAATTATGGAATCCTTCGATATAAAAAAGATGTTAAAAAATATTCATATCGAATCATCGTGGGAAGCGAAACCTTCTGCGGCGACACTTATAAAGCTTATGAATTAATGAAAAAATATCCCCAAATTATCGGTGATTTCGTATGGGCTGGCATGGATTATTTAGGAGAAGTAGGGGTCGGAGCCTGGGAATATAAAGAATATGCGAAGACCTTTAAACCTTCATGCGGATGGATAAGTTCGGGAAGCGGAAGATTAAATCTTATTGGCTCTCCACTAGGAGAAGCTTTATATACGAAAGTGGCGTATGACTTAGAGGATAAACCACTTATCGCTGTTGTCCCGGTTCATCACACCTCAGAAAAACACTCTCCATCCGCGTGGAAATTCTCCAATGCTTTAGAGAGTTGGACTTATCCTGGATACGAGAATAAAAAAGCGAAGGTAGAAGTCTATTCTAAGGCTCCAATCGTCGAATTATATGTCAACGGAGAGAAGAAGGGGAGAAAACGTTTTAAAAAGAACTGTGTTCGTTATTTCATCACCCCTTATAAAGACGGAGTTATTACCGCGGTGAACCTCTCTAAAGATGGGCATGTCTTATCTAAACATAGTTTATTTACAGCGAAAGAAGAGACGATTTTATCATTGATAAAAGAAGATAAATTAAGCAACGACGATATTTATTATATTAAGGTGAGATTCACTGATAGAAAAGGAATCCTTAAACCTTTATATTATCAACGAGTGGATATCCTCGTTCAAGGTGGAGAATTATTAGGCGCGGGTAATGCTTCTCCATATAACGAAGAGGGATATAATAACACCTATGTCGATACATATTATGGTGAAGCTTTAATCGTTGTTAAAAAGAAAGGTGAAGCGACGATGGTAAAAGTCCAAAGTGGAGACCTTTCTAATTCCATTACTCTTTAATATATGGTTAACATTATCTCTTAAGCGAGATAAAATACTATTCATGAAAAGAATTGCCCTTATCGATTCGACGATTAGAAAAGAATCAAGAACAAGAAGACTCACTGATGGGATTATCTCATCTTTTAAAGATGAGGTGGAATTTGTTTCTTATAATTTAAACGATTTAAACCTTCTTCCTGTGACTTCTCATAACTTTGATGATAAAACTAATGATCCGGAATCATTTAGAATTGCTAAAGAAATATTTTCAATGGACGCTTTGATTATCTCCGCGCCTCTATGGGATATGTCGTTTCCGGCTTTATTGAAGGTGTTTTTTGAAAGAATAACTATCTTTGACGTCGCCTTTAAACAAGATAAAGATCGATTCTCTGGTTTAGCGAAAAATAAGTTTATGTTACTAATCACCACGAGAGGAATGAGCATTGAAGATTATTCTCCTTTAGATGGAGCTTCTCCTTTTTTAAAAGCATTATGCGCTTTATGGGGTATTCCTAAATATGAAGTCATCTCTTTAAACAATCTTGATTTCTTACCAGAAAATGAAGTGAATGAAGAGATTGATAGAAAGATTAAAGAAGGGATTATAACCTTAGACAATCTTATTAAGGAATTATAATAAAGAGGCGTACCTCTTTTTTAGTGGACATTAACGTCGCTATTAATTTTTATAAATAAGGATTAAAAAAGAAATAACAGATTCTATGAATCTTTTCTCTTAATTTATCGATGTTATCAGCGATGACCGCTTCCACATTTTCATTATTTAAATTGGTTGATGGGTTTAATTCATCACGGTTTTCACGCTTGTTGTTTTTTGAACCACTAAATTCTTTATTTGAAGTTTTTCAAATTCAAAAGAACGATACGTTTCTTTCTCGTCCGTGATTTTACATCATTAAATTCATCGAGTTTCATTGAATAATATTATCCACAAAACAATTATTGTTTTTAATGTTGATATATGGCGTTCAAATTCAAAGATAAATAGCCTCTCTAACATGGAGCAATCGATAAATAAAAAAGTATGGCAAAAAAAGCTTTTTTATAAGCAAAACTCCAACATTTTTATCGGTTTTTAGTCTATTTTTATTAGAATTTTTTCAAAAACAAATGCTTTTGTTTTTTGTTTACCTTCTTTTGTGTTATAGTTAAATAGCGTATTATGGCTGATGAAGAAAAAATAGAAAAACTAGAAAAAGAGATTGGTGAACTAGAACACCCTAGTGATGATGACTCTCCTGAAAAAAAGAAGAAAAAGAAGAAGGCTGTCCTAAAGTATGTCCTCAACATTTCTCTTGTTTTGATTGCGACCGCGGCAGCTTTATATCTCACCTTATATAAAAACTTTTTCGTCATCTTAGACTATCTTAAGACTTGTGACTACCGTTGGATTCTTTTAATCATCGGCATCATGATTGTCTGTATGCTTTTTCGTTCTCTCGTCCTCACTTGCTTTGCAAGGATGTACACTCGAAAATATCATCTCCATCAAGGCGTTGCTGTTGACCAGATTGGTATCTTCTATAGCGCGGTAACTCCATCAGGTAGTGGTGGTGAAATCATGCAAGCCTATACCTATAAGAAACAAGGGGTTCCCATTAGTAGCGCGGTTTCGATTATGGCCATGTATTCCATCGTCTATCAAGTAGTCCTCATTGCTTATGGAGCGGTCTCTTTCATTTTAAAATATGAAAGAATTATTCAGCTGAGCGATATGACGATATTTGGAAGCATTAGAATTCCGATTTGGTTATTGACCATTTTTGGTTTTGCGGTCAATGTCGGGGTTATTCTTTTGATTTTTTTGATGGCCTATTGGAGAGGATTCCATCGTTTTATCATGGGGCCTGTGGTCTCGTTATTTTATAAACTTAGACTCGTTAAAGACCCTGAAAAACAAAGAGAGAAATTAAGAGTGCAAGTAGAAAACTTTAAGATTGAGTTTAGACGTTTGATGTCTAATATTCCTTTAACTTTGTTAATTGCGTTCTTTTTCTTCTGTTATATGACTCTTAGGTACTCAGTTCCATATTTTGTGGGCTTAGCTTTAAAAAATGAATCCGTGACCGCTTCATTCTGGGATAGTGTCTTCTTTGGGAACTTCCACCAGATGGTCACCGGACTTATTCCTATTCCTGGGTCTGCGGGTGTTTCTGAACTTTTCTTCCACGAATTATTTGTTAATACGAATGACCTTACCAAATCGTTCTATTATAAGTTCGCAGAGGCCACTGAAGCCATGGACGCCGTCGAAGCTTCAAAGAGAGCAAGTGATGCGATGTGTCAATCTGCTTTACTCATTTGGAGAGGTATTACTTTCGCCTTCCCGATGACTGTCGCTGGATTTGTGACTGCCTTTTATAAATCATCACCAAAAGAAGAAGTCCAAGAAAAAGGTGTTCCATCAAGAAACACTCTTACCGAAATTCAAGGAGAGACTCTTATTGCTCGTCAAGAGGAACTTGATACCTTCCTTGAGACTCAACAATTAACCCAAAAAGCGGTTTTGGATAAACTTCGAATGTCTTCTTTAAAATCAAAAAAGAAGAAAGAAAAAGTTTTTGATAACGATGAAGATGAAATCAAAAACATCGATATTGATGATGAGGATGATTAATCATGAATGTTGTCCTGTTCACTGATACTTATCCTCCATTTATTAATGGAGTGTCGACTTCTTGTTATAATTTGACCTGTGCTTTAAAAGAACATGGCCATAAGGTTTTAGTCATCACCCCACGAAACGATGAAGGAGAAATGGAATATAAGGATGGAATCCTTTATGTTCCTGGTATTGCGATAAAAAAAATATATGGGTATCGAATCACGACCGTATATTCCAGCAAGATTATTAATTTTATCAAAGAATTCGACCCTGATATTATTCATAATCAAACCGACGCAACGATTGGTCAATTCGCCAAACTCGCCGCCTCTCGACTTCATGTTCCGATTGTTTATACCTATCATACATCGTATGAAGATTATACATATTACATCACCCATGGGTTCTTAGATCGACTCGCTAAAAAGATTACAAGAACCTATTCCAATAGTGTCGCTGCCTCATCGACAGAATTCATCACTCCTTCGATTAAGGTCAAAGAATTTATGAGGTCGGTGGGCAATGATATTTATATAAATATCGTTCCTACAGGTATTGATTTCTCCTTATTTGAAGAAAAAAATATCGATGAAGAAAAGATCAAAACCTTTAAAAAAGAGCACAGAATAGGAGAGAACACTAAAGTATTCCTTATTCTTGGGCGTATCGCTAAAGAAAAATCGATGGATATCTCGATTGATTACATCAATAAATATTATGAGAAACATCCAGATGAAGATATTAAACTCCTAATTGTGGGGAACGGACCCCAAAAAGAAGAATATGAGGAATTGGTGAAGACCTTAAAGATTAAAGACCTCACCGAATTCATCGGAGCGGTTCCTGCCAACGAAGTGCCATTTTATTATCATCTCGCGGATATTTATACTTCCGCTTCGGTCACCGAAACTCAAGGCTTAACCTTTATGGAAGCCATGGCGGCGAAGACTCTCGTCGTCGCTCGATACGATGATAACTTAAGTGGAACGATTATCGATGGGAAAAGTGGATTCTTCTTCCAAGATAGTGAATCCTTCATCAACAAGATTGAAACCATCTTTAAGATGAGTGAAGACGAAAAAGATAAGATTAAAAAAGAAGCGTTAGAGATCTGCGATATGTATTCGATTAAACACTTCTATGAAAATATTATGAGGACTTATAACCGTGCAATACGAAAATACTGGTAAAAAAATAACTAAAATCTCCGTGGCGAAAGAAAAAGTCACCCTCTATTTTGGGAAGGAAAAGATGGCGCTTTCCTATGACACTTTTACCTCTCATTATCTTTATGAAGGTAAGGAGTTAACACCTTTAGAGATTCGTGACCTTCAAAAAGACAATAAGGTCGCCGAAGCTTTAAAATATGGAAAATCTCTCTTTTTAAAGGGTACCTATACCGAATGGAAAGTGAGAGACAAACTCTATAACAAAGAATACGCCAAGGATATCGTCGATATCGTTATCTTAAAACTTAAAGAAATTAAATTAATCAACGATAAAGCTTTCATCAAAAATTATATTGCTTATGGCAATGAAAAGCTTATGGGTCAAAATAAGATTATTCAAAACCTTAAAACCCAGGGTATTTTTGATGATACGATTAAAAGCATCACTTTTAGTGAAGTCAAAGAAACATCAAAAGCCAAAAAGCTTCTTCCAAAACTTGAAAAAAAATATTCAGGTTTATCCACGGTCGATAGAAGGCAACACATCATCAATGGTTTTATTCAACAAGGTTATACGATGGAAATCGCTTTAAAAGTCGCCTCTTTAGCGAAAAAGAAAGAACCTAAGCAAGAGACTCAAAACCTCAAAAAAGCTTTTGATCTCGCTCTTAAGGCCGCAAAACGTAAAGGTTTAGAAGGCGAAGAGAGAAGAGATTTTGTCTTTAAGAGGTTAGAGAAGAAAGGATATGCTTATCGCGATATCCATGTTATGTGGGAGGATAAATTCCGTGAAATTTATTAATGATTATCTCGAAGGCGAAGAATTCGCCGAACAAGCTTTAATTGTTTCCGTCACCAAAAACACCAACAAAAACGGAAAACCTTATTTAGATATGCAACTTAAGGATATCTCCGGGACTCGCAACGCCAAAAAATGGGATATTCTTCCGAATGATGAAAATATCTTTGTCTCTGGAAATATTTTATTTGTAGAAGGCAAGGTTGTTGCTTTTAATAATTCTTTACAACTCAATATCAATCGTGGAGATCTTCTAAGTGAGAGTGAAATTGATATCAACCGTTTCGTCTTTAAAGCTCCAGTCCCATATGAGGAATTATTAAAACAATTTAACAATTATCGAAGCCAAGTCAAAAACGAGGATTTAAACAAGATTTTAAATTATATTTTTGATCGTCATTTAGATAAATTCTTAACTTATCCCGCAGCCTCTTCAATCCATCATGATTACCGTCATGGTCTTTTATATCACACGGTCTCGATGCTTAATCACGCGGAGCATTTCATCAATTATTATGGAGATTTAGATCAAGAACTCTTATACGCCGGAATCATTCTCCATGACTTGGGAAAAGTTATTGAACTAGAAGGAAAATATTCCTTTAAATATTCCTTAGAAGGGAAACTTATTGGGCATATTTCGATCATCTCCTCCCTTGTGGGAGAAGCTAGAAATAATTTACATATCACCTCTGAAAAAGGGTTGCTCCTTCAACATATGGTTTTATCTCACCATGGACAGCTTGAATATGGCTCCCCAGTTCTACCTTTAACCAAAGAGGCTTTATTGCTCTCAATGATTGATAATATCGATAGCAAGATGAATATTGTCATCAAAGCGACCGAAGAGGTTGAAAAAGGCGGATATACCAGCAAATTATTCCCTCTCGATGGAAGAATTATGTATGTCCCAAAGGATGATGAATAATGAACGATTTTAATTTCTTTCTCCCCACGAAATTATATTTTGGGAAAGATAAGGATGAGCACACTTTATCTCATATTTTAAAAGAGGAAGGAATTAAAAGGATTGCCTTGGTCATCGGACAAGGTTCTGTCCGAAAAAATGGACTTTTGGATAAAGTCCTTTTTACGTTAAAAGAAAACGATATTGATTATCTCCTTTTAGAGGGGGTTAGACCTAACCCCACGAAAGAGATGGGAGATTTATTTATCTCAAAGATTAAAGAATATAAACCTGAATATATCATCGCGATTGGAGGAGGTTCGGTCATCGACACCGCAAAATATATGGCGGTGGGATATTATGACGAGGGAGAGGCTTTTGATTTTAATATGCATTTACGCACCCCATCTAAAGCCTTGCCTATCGGGGTTATTCTCACCATTTCCGCGTCGGGAAGCGAAATGTCGAATTCCTGTGTCATCCAAGATGATAAAAGAAATTTAAAAAAAGGTTTCAATTCGGAAATTATTAGACCAAGATTCGCGATTGAGAATCCAATTTATACATATGAGGTCAATAAATTCCAAACCGCCTGTGGGATCACTGATATATTAATGCATACTTTGGAAAGGTATTTCCAAGCCTCTAGTTCAGATTATCTATTAAGTGATAATTTTGCCTTAGGTTTATTAAAAACGGTGAAGGAAGCTGGTTTAAAGGCTATTTCTAATCCATATGATTTTGAAGCAAGAGCGAATTTGATGCTCGCCTCCTCGTATTCTCATAATGGGCTTACCCATATGGGTAAAAAATTCTTAATGCCCGTTCATCAACTCGAACACGCCTTATCAGGGTGTTATCCAAATATCGCTCACGGAGAAGGTTTAGCGATTCTTTTCCCCGCCTGGTGTGAATATTTCTTTTTTGAACATCTCGATAAATTAGATAGATTAGGAAGAGAAGTTTTTAATCTTCAATATGAAGACAAAAAAGAAAACGCAGAAGCGTGCATTCTCGCTTTAAAAGATTATTTTAAAGCTTTAGGATTATCCGTTAATCTGGCTAAAGATATTGATACCAAAAAACTTTCCGAGGTCTTCTCTAACAATGGACAATATGTGGTCAACGATAACAACCGTATTATTGATAAAGAAGTCGCTCAAAAAATCTACGATATGTGTAAGGAATAGGAGGAAAATATGGCAGAAAAAAGAAAATTTATTCTTGATAATGACGCTTTTAGAATCATTCTTATTGTTCTAGGATCAATTTTTTCCACCGCGGTCATCTCTTTTTCAATTGTCGCGGTCATGGAAATCCATAATGGGAATTTAGAGGTCGCATCTCGCTACCTCCTAGGTATTTTCATCGTTTTGGGTTTATCGAGATTAATCACTTTCTTTAGAGAAAAAACAAAAATTTCCTTTTTACGTTTTATTGTCCTTTTAATCTTTGATATCGTTTTAGGAATTATCATCCTCTTTGGTCGAACGAATCATTATATGTATTCTTTAGCAGGAGGATTATATTGCTTAACGATTATTCTCTCTCGCATTTTTAAAATCTTTCAAAAACCTCAATTACGTAATATCATTTTTTCCTCAATTATTATTCTTTTTTCCATTTTATTATCGATTGGATTATTTATTCCTACGACCATCTCTCAAATTGATGATGTCGTTTTAATTGTCTGTGCGATCGCAGCGATTACGGCTTTTATTGAAGTCTTTTCTAACGCGATGAGCTCTCTTCGTTTGAAAGTTTTATTTAAGATTATTCTTAGAACTTATGCTTTGGAAATCTTATTAGGCTTATTCACGATGATGGTGGCGTCCGCTTTAATTTATATGCTATATGAAGATGCGATTCCAACTTTCGCGGATGGATTATGGTTTGCCTTCACCGTCGTCACCACCATTGGATTTGGAGATTATGCCATCGTTACACCGATTGGAAGAATTATGACGGTGGTTCTTGGAATCTATGGCGTCTTCATCGTCGCGGTCTTAACATCAATCATCGTCAATTTCTATAATGAAACCGCTGGAAAGAAAGACGCGAAAGAATTTAAAGAAATCAATAACGAAGAAAACGATAAGAAATAACAAATAAACCTCTAGAAATGTCTCTAGAGGCTTTTTATAAATAAAAACGAATAAAATTATATCGAATATAGAAAATGGGGCTGTTAAGAAACCTATAAGGTGACTTAGCCCCTTTTAATTTACGAAAAATAGGTGAAATCGCAAGAAATCACCTATTT
>CAJOQN010000004.1 GCA_905236535.1 uncultured Bacilli bacterium | reverse complement strand
TTCAAGAGGAAATCCAACAGTAGAAGTGGAAGTCTTACTTGATAATGGTATTAAGTCTCGTGCGATCGTCCCATCAGGAGCCTCCACTGGTGAAAGTGAAGCCCTTGAACTCAGAGATGGTGACAAATCAAGATATTTAGGTAAAGGTGTTTTAAAAGCCGTTGAAAACGTCAACACCAAACTCGCTCCCGTGGTCGAAGGTATGGAAGTTACTGACCAAGTTGGAATCGATCAAGCAATGTTAGAAGCCGATGGCACCCCATTCAAAAAGAATTTAGGTGCCAACGCGATATTAGGTGTTTCCCTTGCAGCAGCAAGAGCAGCTGCTGAATCCTTACAGATGCCACTTTATCGCTATATTGGTGGCACAAACGGAAAAGTCATTCCTACTCCATGTATGAACGTCATCAATGGTGGTGCTCACGCTGAAAGTAGTGTCGACTTCCAAGAATTCTTCATCATCCCTGCAGGTTTTGATACCTTCAGAGAAGCCTTAAGAGCTGGAACTGAATGTTTCCACGCCTTAAAAAAGGTCGTTAAAGAACGCGGTTATGAAACCGGTGTTGGCGATGAAGGCGGATTTGCTCCTTCTTGTAAAAAAGGTAATGAAGAACCTCTCGAACTCATCGCTTTAGCGGTTGAAAGAGCAGGCTATAAACTCGGTGAACAAATCTTCTTAGGAATGGATGTTGCCTCCTCTGAATTCTATGAAGGAAATGGAATGTATAACCTCGTCAAATCCGGCGAAGGCAAAAAGACCACTGATGAAATGATCGCCTTCTTAGAAAAACTCGTCAACGATTATCCAGCTATCATCACCATCGAAGATGGTTTAGCGGAATCTGATTGGGAAGGTTGGGCCAAACTCACCGCTCGTCTTGGTAAGAAAATTCAACTCGTCGGCGATGACTTATTCGTCACCAACCCAACATTCATTGAAAAAGGTATTAAGAGTGATGTCGCCAATAGTGTTCTCATCAAAGTTAACCAAATCGGAACTTTAACTGAAACTTTAGACGCCATCAGATTAGCCCAAACCAATGGATATACCTGCATGGTCTCTCACCGTTCTGGCGAAACTGAAGATACCACCATCGCTGACCTCGCTGTCGCTGTCAACGCTGGCCAAATCAAGACTGGTTCAGCTTCTAGAACTGACCGTATGGCCAAATATAACCAACTTCTTAGAATTGAAGAAGAACTTGGTGCAGAAGCAAGATTCTTAGGTCTTAAAGCCTTCAAAAATAGAAATATCTAATTTTGATTTCAATAACAAGGGCCCATATCGATGGGCTCTTTTTGATTGAAAAAAGACTTTATCTCCTTTATGCTAAAAGTATAGGAGTTCGACTACTATGGCCAATATTCTCCAAGATTTCATCAATAATTTGAAACCAAACGGTGATTTGGCTGGCTTAAAGTCGGCTTTTTCTTTTATTGCAGAAAGGGCTAATATTGGAAAGGTTGTCATTTTAAATAATGACAATACTGATGTAATTTTTGATAATTCTAATAGCAAAGACACCAATCCCTATACCCTTACAAAAGACAATATTTCAATCGAAATTTTTCAAGACCGTCGAGGGAGCCAATTTGAGGACCTAGAAGGTATTAAAGCTTTAGCGATGATCTCTCTTTCTTATGTCCTCTCTCTTCATATTTATAGTGCGTATGAAAAAGCCCCATATATTTCCTTTGTTTCGGGAGGTCTCCCAAACTCCTTTGGTTTTAATAACATAATCACTTCTCGTTTTAATAAAGAAGAACTTATTAAAAACTATTCCATCTTTGCGATTAATGTTCGTGGCTTTAGTGAAATTAATCGTCTATATCGAGTTGAAACCGGTAACCTCGCGATTAGGCTGGTCGCCGAACAATTAAAACAAATAATTCATGATGATGAAATATTATGTCACCGCGGGGCGGATGACTTTGTTATGCTTGTTAAAAGTGAAAGAGTTGACACTTTAATCAAACAAATAAACCCCATTCATATCAATCTTAAGAAGAATCCGCAAGATGATGATCTTTTCTTATCGCTTTATCTTTCAATAGTGGTGGTCCCGATCGATGAAGATTTTTCGGATTGGAATGATTACATTTCTGATGCCGCGGTCGCGATGTCATACGCCAAAGCAAACCGCATTCCATTGGTGAGACTTGATAAGAAATTAAAAGCGGATATCGAAACCGCAAAACATATCGAATTGATGATTGATGATGAGATTAAAAACAAGACAATTATCACATATTATCAACCTAAAGTTGATATTCGAACAGGAAAAATCATTGGGGCTGAAGCTTTAGCGAGATGGCAAAAAGATGGAAACATCATCCCTCCAGATGTCTTTATTCCTATTTTAGAGAGAACGGGAGATATCGCTAAACTTGACCTTTTTATGCTGAAAAATGCCTGCCAAGATTTCTCTCAATACCGCGATTTAGGAAATGAGACCGTCCCTCTTTCCGTCAATATCTCACAAAAGGATTTATTAACCCCTGGTTTTTATCATGAAATCGTCAAAATCATCAAAAAATATAAGATGAATTATCATGATATTATTATCGAAATTACGGAGACTACCTCGTTAGAAGAAAAAGCGAGAATGAAAGAATTTATCGATTATTTACGCGATCACCATATCAAGACTTCATTAGATGATTTTGGAACTGGTTATTCCTCTTTATCTTTGCTTCGAGACTTGATGGTTAATGAAATTAAAATTGATCGAACTTTCATTGGTAGTGTCCCCCTTCGAAGGAAGGACAAAACCATTCTTAAAAGCATTATTGTCATGGCCACAAAACTTCATCTTGATGTCATTTGTGAAGGAGTGGAAACCCTTGAACAATTAGAATATCTCAAATCCATTGGCTGTTATCGTGTACAAGGTTTTTATTTTGATAAGCCCCTCCCCAAAAAAGAGTTTGAAAAAAAACTTACCAAAAGATTTTACGACCGTGAAATCTATAAAAAGAATTAATTTTTAATTTTTTTATTGTCAAATGCCTTTTTCTTTTTTAATATATTAAAGACAAAAGCAAAACTACAGCAATGTAGTGACGCAAAGCTATAGGGCCTTATTAGATAAGGTAGCCAGTTACCGAATTGTAACAATGGCCCGCAATAAATTAAACAACAAATTATTAAAATTGATGATGGCCACAGGGATGTGCCTCTTTTCATTATTAGTCGTTTTTACGGGCTGTTTTGCCTGGTTTGTGTCAATTAGGAATCATAATTCTGATTCTAATAATATGCCAATCGTTAAAGCTAAAACTGCGATTACCAAAATCTCTCTTCATGAATATTATGGCGAAAGCACGCTCGAAGATGGGAAAACATATTTTGGTTTTAACCCAACATCTACTAGTGAGATTACTATTACCAATGGGGTTCCTAGCGGTGGTTCAAGCATTCCTCTAGAACTTGGTCCATATTCCGTCGATGATCCAAACCATCCTGTTCTTCTTTTGATGGAAGTTAATGGTGGAATCGAACTTTTAGAGGCTCGCACCAATTATACTTACCTCGCTCAAGATGAAATAACCACCGATTATACTGTCGCAACATATTCCGCTTTAGGGACTTATTCTAATGGAGAAAAGATTAAAATTACCGCTGATGAAACTTGTAATGGTTCCTCAACCATTTATGAATATGTGGTTCCAACAAGCGGAGATCCATATTTTAAGATGCTGTGGATTGAATTAAAAGAAGAGCACAACCCATTATCTAGTGTTGTTCAATTTCATTCCTTTACTTTTACATCTGCCCCAGTAGCTAGCACTCATTCTTTATATACCTATGATGAAAATTGGATTAAAAGCAATGAGCCAACATCAATGAGTTGTTTAGCTTTTGACAAGAGTGAATTTACCGATGAAAACGGGTCCTCTTTCACCCAATTCCAAAACTTTGGTGAATATCAAGGCTTTGAAACAGACATCGCGATTTTCGCCGGTTCTTTAGCGGGATGCACTCATCTCGCGATTGTTATTGACTATTTTCCACCAGCTATGGAATATCTTTTCTTCTATTACTTAGGCCATGAATATTTAAATGATGGTTTAAGTTTTGATTGCGATTGGGAGACTTACATATAATGAAGTACAAAAATAAAGTCGTCATTATTTCTTCATTATCAGCGTTGATTGGACTTATTTCTCTCTCGCTCACTTTCGCATGGTTTGAAGAGAAGGCCGTTATGCCAGCTTATAACATCACTGGTAGCAGTGCTGGCGCTTATTTTGCTTATGGTAATGGCAAAGCTAGAGATGGATCTAACAAAAATCAACCATTTGGAATTTCCACCCCTCGTCACTTATATAACCTTGCATGGTTGCAATATAACGGAAGCTTTGACAATAGACAATATTATTTTGAACTCGCTAATGATATCGATATGAGCGGATGGGAACTTCCACCCATCGGAACCGAAGAATCACCATTTTTAGGTAATTTTGATGGTAAAGGTTATGTCATTTCTAATTTGACTGTTTCCAATAAATCAGCCTTTAATCTAAAACCAGCACAAGTGGATTACGATACCCAACCAGAAATCGTTGGATTCTTTGGAGTAGTGGGCAAACTCGATAACACCACAACTTCATATGTATATGATTCATCAATCAATTCTCTATCAAACATCACCTTAAATAATCTCACCGTAGAGAGTAAAACCTCTCAAACTCTTATTGGTTTAGCCGCTGGATATGTCAACGCTGAGATGTCAGGAGTGAAGATTGATGGGAATGCGACATTAGATGTCAATGGTCAAACGAGTACGGCCATTTCATCTATTACTTCTAACCTTTCTGACTATGGTCTAGTGGGATATTCCACGAAGACTGGTTCTGGTGGTACTTATCAACAAAAATTATCTGAATATTTTGATAATAGCGAAGGCGATGGAAGTGGTGATATCGATGAATGGGGTGGCTCTGTCAATCCTCGTAACTATAGTCGTTTGATTTATGATTCATATAAGAGACCAGGTACTGGTGGTTTAGCCGAGGGTACCAGCGCGATGTCCGATAAAATTGGCACTCTTAATACTATAACAACGGACGATTACAATTTAACTTTCTCTACCACCGTAAGAACAACGGCCTATGCGTCAGGTTATACGCGTTATAGTGACCCTGATTGTTTTAATGATCCACCAGATGGCGCAAGGCCTTTGAATTCCAATAATTCAATCGTTTATCACATAAAAGATAGTTGCTATCTCCCACTTAAATTTAATGAAGATAACACTGGGACTGCTTCCGATAACACTGGATATCTTGTCGGTGCTTCTAGTGGTGACATTGGTGTTGTCAAAGTAGCTTCTTATTATCCAAGTTCTATCGTTAATTCAATGAGTGATACTGTCACAACAACAACCAATAACGCTATTGCTGATAAAACAACAACCTATGAGGATTCAAAACTTGAGGTTTTGACTTATAGTATGAACGATAATTCTTGGTATCGTATTAGCGACTCCCATAACGCAAACCGTCCTGGAGGCCCTTCCACGAATGCACGTCTTAGTTCATTCGGAAGAAAGAGTGTTGGTG
>CAJOQN010000003.1 GCA_905236535.1 uncultured Bacilli bacterium | reverse complement strand
TTTTATTAAATTGAAAAAGAATGATAATTATATATAATAAATATCGCTGTGGGTCTGTAGCTCATCTGGGAGAGCGCGTCGTTCGCAACGACGAGGTAGCGGGTTCGATCCCCGTCAGATCCACCATTTTTTGTAAAATCCCCCAGAAATTGGCCATTCCTGAAGTGAATCCGCTTTATTGGATAAGTCAATGAAATGGAGGTTTTTTATATTAAGAGACGACCTGGTTATATTGAAAATGTCATCAACGATATAGGCACCTTTTTATATTTGTTTCCAAATGTAAAAATATTTGTGATAACATAATATCAATTACAATTTTCTAGAATTTAGGTTAAAAGCAAATGAAACGTATTTGGGTTGTATTCGTTAATATCTTCATTATGTTAATAATACTTTCTTTTGTTGTGGTCTATTCAACATTGGAAGCACAAGATTTAAGCCAAACACAAATTAAGCATTATGGAAACACCACCATTGCAATGGAGCACGTCACCGAAAACTATTTCGAAGGAGAACAGCGTATTTGTGACGTTTGGGCTCACTATATTAATAGTGAAGAATTAACAATTGACGAAGCTATTTCTTTTATCCGTATTTCTCACGTTTTGCCAAACGCATCCGCGCATGTCGTTTACACTGATACATTAATTGGTTTAACAACGAGAGCGAAAAACGAGGAATCCACCGATTTCACCGTTGATTACACTAATGATGATTATGATTTTATGAAAGATTTGAGTTGGATTCATCTCATTGGAACCTCGATTAATATCACTCGTTCTTACACCAATCCAGTTAATAGTCAGCGATGCATTGCCTTTTGCAATCTTATTACTCTCCATGAATCAGGAGTGTCTAAAGAAGCGGTTTTGCTCCGTGTTCTCCCGGTTTCAGAATTGTTGGAAAAATGGGTTTTTCCACAAGAAGAATTTCAAAATGCCGAACTCGCTATCATCGATAAAAATGGGGATTATATCATCAATGGTTATTCTTATAAGAATAACAACTTTTTTGAATTCTATAAATCATATAATAAAATAGATCCTTCGAAAGCGGATGAATTCTTCAACAAGATTACTTCTGACACTGATACAGGATTTTTCTTTATGCGTAACTCAAAACGCGAAAGGTGTATTCTTTCTTACACTCCTTTTAATGCCACCGGTGACTGGACGCTTTTAAGTTTGATGCCGTCGAAATATTTAAATGTTAACGCTGAAAACTGGCTTTTGATTGGTATTGTTTCTTCAGGTCTTCTCATCTTATTTGTTTTCGACTTAGCAATAATGGGTTATTTCAATAAGAGATTACAAATTAGTGCAAAAGAAGCGGAATCTGCAAACCAAGCAAAGACAAACTTCCTTTCCACCATGTCTCATGATATCCGTACACCAATGAATGCGATTATTGGTTTGACCACCATTTCAGAAAAGAATATTAATGATCAAAAAGCCGTGGGTGAAAATCTCCGCAAAATTTCTCTTGCCAGTAACCATCTATTAACACTTATCAATGATATTTTAGACATTTCTAAAGTTGAAAGCGGAAAACTTAATCTTGTGCCCCAGACCTTTTCCATTGTTGAGACTGTCGAGAATCTTATGAATTTATCACAACCAATGATTAAAGAGAAAAATATCGATTTCAGCTTCCATATCAACCGCATGGAAAAAGAATATTTATACGCTGATCAACTTCGATTGAATCAAATCTTTATCAACATTTTAAGCAATGCGATTAAATACACACAACCAAGTGGTCGTGTTGCTGTGGATATGAAGGAAGAAGAGAGTGAAAAAGAAGGATGTGTCAAATTGACATATATCGTTTCCGATAATGGTATTGGAATGTCTCCAGAATTCATGGAACATCTTTATCAACCATTCTCTCGTCAAACCGATAGTCGTGTGAATAGTATTCAAGGCACAGGTTTAGGCCTTGCAATTACGAAACAAATGGTGGACCTAATGAAAGGGACGATTGATTGTCAAAGTGAACCAGGTAAAGGCACAACCTTCACCGTCATCTTAGATATTCCAATCGCCGAACATCAAAGAGGAGAGATGAAGCTTCAACCTCTCGATGTCTTAATTGTCGATGATGATGAAGTATTGTTAGAAACTGGAAGTGACACTTTAGCGTCTCTTGGTTTAAATGTCGAGCAAGCCACAGGTGGCTTTGAAGCTCTTGGAATGATTAAACATAGAGAAAAGACAGGAAAGAATTATGATATTGTTATTCTCGATTTAAAGATGCCAGATATGGATGGAATTGAGACCATTCGTCGTATCCGTGCGGAAGTTTCTAATTCTGTTCCAATCTTATTAATTTCGGCTTATTCATGGTCCGATGTCGAAGAACAAGCAAAAGAAGCAGGGGTTAATGGATTCCTCAGCAAGCCTCTCTTCCGTTCCACGCTTTATGATAAGATAAGTGAGATATTAGGCACAGATGTTACATCAAGAGAACCTGAGAATGATTATTCTGATTTAGAAGGTTTAAATATTCTTGTCGCTGAAGATAACGAAGTTAACTGGGAAATCATTTCGACCTTGCTTTCGATGTATGGTGTTACCACTGAACGTGCGGAGAATGGACGCATTGCTCTTGAAAAGATGAAAGAGGCCAAACCAGGAAAATACACTCTTATCTTTATGGATATTCAAATGCCTGAGATGAATGGTTTAGACGCCACTAGAGCAATTCGTAAATTAAAGGATCCATGGGCCTCATCAATTCCAATCATTGCAATGACTGCGGACGCCTTTGCTGAAAACGTTACTGAATGCTTAAATGCTGGAATGAATGGTCACATCGCAAAACCAATCGATATCAAACTTGTCATTAAAGAGATTCGTAGAATGAAGGAGGAATCAAAATAATGAAAAAAATACTTTGCGCTGTATTAACAATTTTTGCCTCAGCAAGTCTTGTTTCTTGCGGGAACCGCTTAAAAAACACTGAATTTAAGCCTTCTTTGGATAAAAATACAGCTTGTGACATTAAAATTGTCGGAAGTTATGATAACTTTGAATCCCTAGAAGCGGAATTTGATAGATTCAATGCCTATTATCCAAAAGTTCGTCTTAGTTACACTAAACCTGATGACTATTTCAATAAATTAGGGGATATTCTTGATGGCAACGATAAGCCAAATATTTTCTTTTCTTCATCCTCGATGTTGGAAGATGAAAAATATAATTCTGCCGTCGCTCATATGGAAGATCTTTCAGATCCTGAGTTGGGATTCGGTTTAAATAATATCCGTGAAGGTTTAATTAAGAAAGATGAACAAGGCAAAACTTATATGGTTCCTGTTTTATCTAGAACATATGGGGCCTTAATCAATAACAACCTCTACAAAGAAGCCAAAGTTCAAATTCCTAACACTTGGAACGAATTATTAGATTCCTGTCAGACTCTTATTGAAAAAGGCTATGAGAGCCCAATGATGGGATATAGTATAGGTTCTATGAATTGCTTGATGAACACGATTGCCTATCCAATGTGTGTGGTAGAACTCGCTAATAATCCAGAAGCTCTTGCTAAAGCTAATGCCTTAGATAGTGATGCTGGAGAATTTATGAGAGGAGGATTAACCATTGTTGATAGACTCATCAAAGAAGGGGCTATTAATCTCGATAAATGTGATGATATTCAAGACAATTATAATGCGGTTATCTTAAGATTCTTTGAGGGTGATGTCCCAATGATGATTTGTCGTAGTGATGGTGCTTCCGGGACCAGCAAACGCGAAGAGAGATCTGAAGCTTTTACCAAACATCCATTTAAATATTCTTATATCCCAATTCCTTTAACAAATAATGGTGGATATTTTATTGATAGTCCTGCTATCGAATTCTCGGTCAATAAGGATTGCGATAACTTAGAGATGACCAATGAATTCATGAGATTCTTGTTAACCACCCTTGAACTTAATATCATGGCCTGTAATAAACGTTTAGTCTCTCCAACGAAAGAGATAACATTTGATCCATTCTACGCTCCATTTGCAAATATCCCAGAAGAACGTACTTTCTCACCTGAGATGATTGGCATTAGTGAAAAACTTACCACCCAAATTTCAAACGCTGCTTTTAAAGTTGGACGAGGTGAACTTTCTATTGATCAAGCTATAGAGGGTTTCGGAACCTTATAATTAATATAAATAAAATATTTCAGTTAATTACATCGTTAACAACAAACAATCATAAAAGGAGTTCAAACGAACTCTTTTTAATTAATAAAGGAATTTGTATAATATAAAAGACGACATTATGAGGAAATCAGTAAATTATAATCGCGGAAACTTTTCTGTCAAACGAACCGTTCTCATCGTTGATGACGAAGAGATTAATCTCGAAATCATGTCGACGATATTAATGGACGATTTTAATATTTTAAGAGCTAGCGATGGCCAAGAAGCTTTAGATCTCCTTTTAAAAGCGGAACACAAAATTGATTTAGTGCTTTTAGATGTCTTTATGCCAATGGATGGTCGAGAGCTTTTAAAGGTTAGACAAAATAATCCTGAACTTAAAAGAATTCCTTTTATTGTTTGCACTAGTGATAAGAATATCGAAGAGGAATGTTTCCATCTTGGAGTTAACGATTTTATCAAAAAACCCTATGAAAACCCCGATATAATTGTTGCTAGAATCAAAAGAATGATTGAATTATATGAAGATAGATCAATCTTAAAAGAAGTGGAAACAGAAAGACTCACCGGTCTTTACACCGTTGAATTTTTCAAAAAATACGCTAAACAATTTGATGTTGCTTACCCTGATATTCCTAAGGATATGATTTCTATCTCTATTAATAGATTTAGACTCATTAACGAATTATATGGAAGAGCATTTGGGGATCAAATCCTTTTAGCCTTCGCAGAACAATTAAGTGTTTGCATTAATAATTGTAATGGTCTTTTAGGTAAGTATGGAGGAAGCACCTTCTTAATCTACTGCGAGCATCATGATAATTATGATATTCTTCCGCTTAAATTAAATGAGGCCATTCAAAAAGTCTCCAGTGAAGTAAATATTACTTTTAGAGTTGGTGTTTATCAAAATGTTGATCCGCAAATTGATAAAGAAATCGTCATTGGAAGAGCAAAGACCACTGCAGATTCATTAACTAATGACTATGTTGAAAACATCGGTTTTTATAACGAGGAAAAGCAAGCCAAAACACTACATAGTGAAGAACTTATTAACGCTTTCCCTCAAGCTTTAGAAGAAGGTCAATTCAAATTATTCTTCCAACCTAAATACAATATTCAAGGTGATAAACCAACATTCTCCAGCGCGGAAGTTTTAATTAGATGGATTAGTCCTAAATTTGGTTTTGTGAACCCTGGTGAATTCATCTCCTTATTTGAAGAGAATGGTTTAATTGGTGAACTTGATGAATATATTCTTAAAAAAGCCGCGAAATATATGAGAGAGTGGAAAGATAAATATGGTCTTGATGTTCCGTTAAGCGTTAATTTATCACGCGTTGATATTTATCGCCCAAATCTTGTCGAAGAAATCATTGGTTTTGTTGATGAGAATAATATTCCGAGAGAGAATTATTACATTGAAATCACGGAATCCGCTTTTGTGGAAGACGCTCAAGTCGTTATTCCAGTTATCGAGAAGATTAGAAACAATGGCTTTAAAGTGGAAATCGATGACTTCGGTAGTGGTTATTCCTCTTTTGGCGCTCTCGCGGATTTACCATTTGATATTTTAAAGATTGATATGCAATTCATCAAAACAATGGATAAGAACCCAAAAGTCAAACATATCCTTAAAATGATTATTAATTTATCCAAGATGCTTGACGCTATTACTATTGCCGAAGGTGTGGAAACAAAAGAACAATGTGATTTCTTGAAAAAGAATGGGTGTGATATCGTCCAAGGATATTATTTATCGAGACCATTGCCTCTTAATGATTTCGAAGCTTTGATTAAAGAGGAGTTAAAAGGCGATGAACATTAAACAATTCTATAATGATATTCAAGGTAGTTATCAAAACGCTCTTTCAATCATGATGAATGATTCTTTAATTGAAAGAATGCTCACTAAATTTATGTCCAATAATGTTTTTGAGCAAATTATTAATAGTTATGAACAAAAAGATTTTCGTAATTTATTCGCTGCCGCTCATTCCTTTAAAGGTGTCACTGGAAATTTGGCCTTAACCCCTTTATATGAAATCTCTTCTAACATCACTGAGCTCACAAGAAAAAGTGATGATGTTGATATCTCTAAGGAGATACAACAATTAAAAGACGCTTATCAACTTGTGATAGATAGTTATAAAAAAAATCAATAAAACCAAGCAAAATCTTGGTCTTTTTATTAAAATTCGATCTCTATTAATATAAAGAAAATTTTGCCAAAGTAAAAAATAGATAACTTAACAAATAAAAGCGAAATATTTTTATATTTTATATAAGAAAGATTATAATAAGATTGTTACATTTAGGAGGCCTTTAATATGGGTTTAATAAAAGCTTTTGCGGGCTCAGTTAGTTCAACTTTAGCAGATCAATGGAAAGAATATTTCTACTGTGAAGCTTTACCAGTTGATGTTTTAGTCAAAAAAGGACAAAAAAGAGTCAACGCGAAAAGATCATCTAACACTAAAGGAAGTGATAACATCATTTCTAACGGTTCTACAATCGTTGTCGGCGACGGTCAATGTATGGTCATTGTCGATCAAGGTAAAGTTGTAGAATTTGCAGCCGAACCAGGAGCATATACCTTTGATTCTAAAACCGAATCTTCCATCTTTGCAGGAACCTTTGGTGAAAGAGTTGTTGGTTTATTTAAAACCATGGGTAGACGTTTCGCCTATGGCGGTGACACCGGTTCAGATCAAAGAGTTTATTACTTCAACACCAAAGAAATCATGGACAACAAATTTGGCACTCAAAATCCAGTTCCATTTAGAGTGGTGGATAACAATGTTGGAATCGACATTGATGTCTCTGTTCGTTGTAATGGTGTCTATTCTTATAAGATTACCAATCCTATTCTCTTCTATCAAAACGTGTGTGGTAATGTCACTGATAGTTATGTCAGAGGACAAATTGATTCTCAATTAAAAACTGAATTCGTCCACGCCTTACAACCAGCATTTGGTCATCTTAGTGAACTTCAATTAAGACCAAACCAAATCATGACTCACCTCACCGATTTAGAAAAAGCGATGAATAACGCTCTTGATGAACAATGGGGTTCATTACGTGGTATCGAAGTCATCTCTATCGCTTTAGGTAGTGTCACTCTTCCAAAAGAAGATGAAGATTTAATCAAAGAATTACAAAGAAAGAATGTTTATGCTAGAAACGCTTCAATGGCCGGTGCAACTTTAGTTGAAGCCCAAGCTGAAGCCATGAAGAACGCCGCTTCTAATCCAAATGGTGCGGTCATGGGATTTTATGGAATGAATATGGCAGCCCAAGCTGGTGGCATGAACGCTCAAAGCTTCTACCAAATGGGTGAAGAACAAAAAGCTCAACAACAAGCAGCTAACACTTGGACTTGTCCAAAGTGTGGCGCTCAAGCTAGTGGCAAATTCTGTCCTGAATGTGGAGCGAAAAAACCAGAACCACAAGGAACATGGACTTGTCCAAAATGTGGGGCCCAAGCCTCTGGTAAGTTCTGTCCAGAATGTGGAACCAAAAAGCCAGAAGCCGATGGCTGGACTTGTGGATGTGGGACAGTGAACACTGGTAAATTCTGTGCGAACTGTGGCAAACCAAGACCAAGTGGCAGCAAGATTAAATGCGATAAATGTGGGTGGGAACCAGCGGATCAAAATAATGTTCCTAAATTCTGCCCAGAATGCGGCGATCCAATTAACGATTTAGACAAGAAATAATATTGAGGTAAATTACAATGCCTAATTTACAACTTAAGTGCCCCTGCTGTGGTGGAACTTTAGAGTTTGACAATAAGAGTCAAGAAGTTATTTGTCCTTATTGCGACTCTCATTTCACGACAAAAGATTTGCAAGAATACACTGATGATTTAGCTTCCGATAAACAAGAAGATACTTCTTGGGATCAATCAAGAGTGGAAGAATACACCAACGAAGAAATGAAAGGAATGAAGATTTATTCCTGTGATTCCTGTGGTGGTGAAATTATCGTTGAAGAAACGACAACTTCAACAACATGTCCATACTGCGGAAATAACCTCCTTGTCTCCAAACAACTCTCTGGTGATTTAAGACCAAACTATGTCATTCCATTTAAGAACGATAAAGAAAAAGTGATGGAGAATTTAAAGAAATTCTTCAAGAAAAAGCCATTATTGCCAGGAAGTTTTTCAAAAGAGAACACCATTGAGGAGATCAAATCCTTATATGTTCCATTTTGGATTTTTGATGCGGATGTCGATGGCAAGGTCAGATTTAAAGGTGAAATTGTCGAACGTTGGTCCGACTCTCAATACGATTATAAAGAGACCAAATATTATTCCATCATCCGTGGTGGTCAAATCGCTTTTGATCATGTTCCAGTCGATGGTTCTAAAAAGATGGATGACAAATTAATGGAATCCATTGAACCTTTTGATTTCGATCAAGCGGAAGAATTCAATGTTGCCTATCTCGCGGGTATTGCCGCGGATCGATATGATGTTGATAAAGATGTGACCTTTAATCGTGCGACTCAAAGATTCCGTGATGGGACCATCGAAGCTTTTAGAAATGATGTTCATGGATATAGCAATGTCTCTATCCAAGATTCAAATATTCAATTCTCAAATACCCAATCTAGTTATGCTTTATATCCCGTGTGGGTTTTAAACACCAAATGGAAAGAAAAGAATTATCAATTTGCGGTTAATGGACAAAGCGGAAAGGTTGCAGGTGATCTACCAATCTCTATTCCTAAATCTATTTTGTTCTTCTTGCTTTTCTTCCTTTTTGCTGGTGGCGTTGCCTTTGGTATTGCCTTTGGTATTTCTCAAGGTTGGGTATCTGGACTTGTTATTGGTGTCTTCGCCGGTCTAGCCGCGGCTATCCCCTCTCATATAATCATGAGAAAACAAAACAAAGTCGTTAAATTCCAATATGGGGCAAAGAATTATATAAGAGAGAATTCTTTAAATATCACTCAACGTAAAGAAATCTTCTTATATAGCAAAGTCACCAAAACGAAAAGATCATCTTCTAAATAAACAAATGGCTCAGCCGAGCCATTTTTTATTTCAAATAAAAGTGTCGTTTCACAAAACAGTATTAATATATTAATAAGATTATGATAGAATAAGTCTAAAGTTAAATCTTTAAATATTTTCCTAGGTCAAGTCTAAACTTAATTATTTAGTGAGAACCTAGTTAAATGGTTATGATGTCAAAACTCACACCAAAGACTGGAAATTAATTTATGAAAATCAAAAGTGCTTTATTTTTAATCAGTGTTATCGCTTTAAGCGCATGTCAAAAAGGACACACTCACGTTTGGAGTAAATGGGAAAGCGACGCCAACCAACACTGGAGGCATTGCATAATCCGTGGATGCCATGAAGTCGAGATTGAAGAGCATATTGGTTACCCATGTGATGTTTGTGGTCCTTGTTTTAAAGCTGTCGCTTTTTATACTGGAATCAATGATCAAGCCCATGTCAGCTTTTGTAAAGAAGCTAATACTTGGTTTAGCGAGACCGCTCAAACCCATAATTTTATCTTTGAATCTACCAATAATTGGGACAATATGAACGCTGATTATTTAAGCGATGTTGATATTGTTTTATTTTATGACACGAGGCCAGAAGCTCCTTCTCAAAGAGAAGCTTTTGAAGAATATATGGATAATGGTGGATGTTGGGTTGGATTCCATTTTAGTGCTTTTGCCTTAACTCCTAGTTCTTATAATCAAGATTGGGACTGGTATCACGAAGACTTTTTAGGGTCAGGTCAATATGTGAGCAATACCTGGGCTCCAACTTCCGCGTTCTTAAAAGTGGAGACTCACGATTATCCAGGTACCAGAAATATTCCCGACCTTTTTGAATCCACTCCATGTGAATGGTATCGCTGGGAACACGATTTAAGAGAAAACCCTGATATTCAAATTCTTTGCTCGATTGATCCTTCAAGTTTTCCTTTGGGAACGGGACCAAAACAAGAAGAGATTTGGTATAGCGGTTATTATCCAGTAGTCTGGACTAATCTTAATTACAATATGATGTATATGAATATGGGTCATAATTTGATGAATTATGAGACAGATACAACTTTGTCGTGGACCTTTGGTAGTGAAATTCAAAACGCTTTATTGCTTGATACGATGTTTGGATTCTTTGAATAATGGGAATTATTGCTAACGAATATCTTAAAAAATTTGTGTGCCGATATAATAAGGACGTCGGAGTGCCCTATTTTTGTTATTTAGATTTTGAGGGATTGCATCAAGAAGCCTCCTCTTTTATTAATTCAAATAATGTCGAGATTCGTTATTTTTATTATTATTACGATAATTATCAGACGGATAAGATTGTTTTATTCTTACACGGAATAGGACCCGGGCACACCGCTTATTTACGAGAGATTGAATACCTCGCAAAAGAGGGTTTTAAAGTTTTGACTTTAGATTATCAAGGATGCGGAGAATCTAAAGGTGATAATCTTAGATCTTTAAATGAACCGACGAAAGATGTAAACGATTTATTAGATTATTTAAAGATGGACACTGAAATCGTGGTTATCGGCCATTCTTTAGGAGCCTATACTGCTTTAAATATCCTCTCTTTGAGAGATGAAATTATAAAAGGAGTGGTTATTGCCCCCTTTATCTCGATTAAATCTTTGGTCTTTCATTTCACCAAATCCCATTTTATTACTTCTCACATTTTGAATTACGAAATGAAAGCGGAGCCATCTTATTTTGATATTAATTTGTTATCGTTTTTAAAAGAGACCTCAAAGAACATTCTTTTCATTCATTCTATTGATGATCCAGTAGTCCCTTATGAAAACGCGACCAAAGAAGTGAAAGAGCTTGATAATTCAAATTTTGAATTTATTATTGAGAACAATAAAGGGCACAATCCAAACTATCAAAAAACAGCCTTGGATTATATGAATGAAGTCTTTGATAAATATAATGTTTTATTAAAGAAGAAAATCATCAACACAAATGAGGATAAGATTAATTATTTTAAAGATGTTTCACTCCATAAATTGACTTTACAAGACGAAAAAATAATGAAGAAAATTATTGATTATATTAAATAATTCAAAGAACCTTATTATATAAGAATAGGACTTCACAAGAGTCTTTTTTTCATGTAGATTTAATTTTAATAATAATTTGTTTGAATTTTCTTGAATTAATTTATATTTAATAGTATTATGTGTTTGTCTAGGAGGAAAGTAACATGCCAATAACGTGGTTTAGCTCTAAAGAGAAACTTGGGACAGCGTCCTTATACAACACGAACATTACCTTGAACACCATTGCTTCTGTTCCGTTCGAATACGCCTATCGTGTTCAGGTTGGTTTAGATGAGAAAGGGAACATTGTCATTCGTCCATTAACGAAGGAAAAAGTTCAAAGTGGCGATTTAGACGAATACACAATTTTGCAAATTTCACTTAGAAAAACTTACTCCAGAATTTCGTCAACAATGTTGATGAGAAATATTTCCGAAGCGCTTAACCTAACGCTTTCAGATAAGCCAATAAAGTTTGATACCACCTGGGATGAAGTGGAGAACGTTCTCACCATTCATAATGTTAAATAATTATCTCTTTATCCCATAATTCAATTTTTTGGCTCAAAAAGTAATAACGAAGGGAGGATATTACTATGTTATTATTTTGGATCTTATTCGGGGTTATTGTAGTAGTAGTGCTTTTAATTGTCTTAGTGCTCTGCTCATACACCAAAGCGGGACCAGATGAAGCCATTATGATCTCTGGTTTAGGCAAAAGAAAAATCTTAAGAGGGCAAGCTGGTTGGAAACTTCCCTTCTTACAAAGAAAAGACAAATTATCCCTTAAGGTATTCCAAGTCGATATCAAGACTCGTGAATCAATTCCCACCAACGAATTCATTAACATCAATGTTGATGGGGTCGCCAACTTAAAGATCTCTAGCGATCCAGCCCTTCTTGAAAGAGCGTTTGAAGCCACTCTTGGAATGAATCAAGAGGACTTAATTGAACAAGTCAAACAAGTTCTTGAAGGCAATATGAGAGAAATCGTTGGCACGGTTGGAATCCGCCAATTAGTCCAAGACCGTAAAGGTGTGGCCTCCAAGGTTATGGAAAATGTCGTGCCAGACATGGAAAAACTCGGCATTGAACTTGTCAACTTCAACATTCAAAACTTCTCCGATGGCAATCATGTTATTGAAAACTTAGGTATTGATAACATTTCTCAAATCTCTAAAGAAGCAGCGATTGCTAAGGCAAACGCTGAAAGAGATGTCTCTATCGCTAGAGCAAAAGCCGCTCAAGATGCGAATGAAGCAGAAGTCAATTCCAAGACTGTCATCGTTCAAAAGAATACGGAATATGCTTTAAAAGAAGCAGAACTCAAGATTAAGACCGACACCGCGAAGGCTGATGCAGATGCCGCCTATCAAATCCAAGCTCAAAAAAGACAAGAAGAGATCAATGTCGCAACCACAAACGCGGAAATCTCTAAAAGAGAAAGAGAAGTTGAACTCGGAAATAAAGAAGTGGAACTCGCTGAGAAAAAACTTGCCGCGACCATCAATAAGAAAGCGGATGCTGAAAAATATGCGGCTGAAAAAGCTGCTGAAGCCAATCTCTTCACCCGTCAAAAAGCTGCTGAAGCCGATTTAGTGGAAGCTCAAAGAAAAGCCGAAATTAAAAAAGTGGCCGCTGAAGCGGAAAAGAATGCTCGTGAACAAGCTGCCACGGCCGTGAGAATTGAAGCGGATGCCAATAAAGAAGCTGCTTTAGCAGAAGCTAAAGGTATTGAAGCCAAAGGTCAAGCGGAAGCCGACGCCATCAAAGCTAAAGCCGACGCCATGAAATCCTATAATGACGCTGCCACCTTAAAGCTCATCCTTGAATCCAATGTTTTACCAGAGACAGTAAGAGCCTATGCTGAGCCAATCGCTGCCGCTCTTGCCCAAATCGATGGTATTACCATGTATGGAGATGGCAACGAAGCCAAACTCGTCAGTGAGATTCAACAACACGGCGATCAAATCTTCGAAGGCTTAAACAAAACTTTAGGTATCGATCTTAAATCCTTACTTTTAGGATACTTCGGCACCAAAGTGGTGGCAAACGCCAAAGATCAACAAAAAGATTAGTTAAATCTTTGGGCCAGGAATTAAACCCTGGCCTCTTTTTATTTTTTAAAGAATAATTATTGCTATTCCCGTGTAATTTATAATTATCATCAAACTCATTTTTTCATATTTTAATTATTTCTTTTTAAAGTTATGTGATAAAACTTTTAAGTTTAGGTCTTTATTTTTTTCCATTTTCTTTCGAAATGATATATATTAATAATGTACTTAATCTACGCCTAGAAAATGATGACATCTTTTTTGGCGGACATAATTAAGTTTAAGAAAGGGAGAATTTATGTTTAATTTACCTATTTTCGAATCCATTTGGGATAAAGAAATTGTTGCGGGTTATTCTCTTTCTTCTTTCGCGTGGTGGATTGACCTTATCATTATTGGTATCGCTGTCCTCCTCATTGGAACGATGTACTTCCTTATGGCGTGGGCCTTCGGAAGATTCAAGTTCACGGCAGAAGATAAAGAAGCATTCGCCAACTACCGCAAATCTGACAGAAAAGCAAAGAAAGAACAAGCTAAAGCGGCCAAAGGACCTCTCAAGAGCGTCATTACTTGGCATCGTATGAAACCTTGGTTTATTCCGGTGGTCAGTTCTGTCCTCGTTATCACAATGTTAGCGACCCCAATCCTATACACAACATGGGATATTCTTATGACCACTATCAGCGGTTCCAAAACCAAAACATATGACACGGAAGAGGCAATGGAGGCTGCGGCTCTCGCTGATGAAAATGTTGTAACTATTGAAGGAGAAGGTATCGTTCTTTTAAAGAATAAGAACAATGCCCTTCCATTAGATGTCTCTACTGAAGAAGGAAAGAAAATTAATGTTTTCGGTTCCGCAGCTTTCGGACTTCTCTATGGTAATGGTGGTTCTGGTTCCTTCCAAACTGATGGACGTTATAGCGCCTTCCCACGTGTCGCGAAAAAACTCGAAGTTGCTCTTGGTGAAGAAGGTTTCGAAATCAACCAATACCTCTTCAACATGATCAAAAACTACTATGCTACAAATAGAAATTCTAACTATTCTGTGGCAGACAGAGACTACGACATTCAATGTGGTGTCAACACCTATAATTACTCTGAAGTTGTTCCAACCAAAGAGCCTGTTAACTTTGAAGCTCCTATCGCAGCTTACACCAAAACTTATTCCGAACTTGGTGATAAATCTTTATTAGATTATTCTACCGATTATTCTGATACTGCTTTATACGTTATCACACGTCGTGGTTCAGAAGACGGTGATATGAATGTCAGTGGTGGTGGCACTCTCGGTGCAACCTTGATGCTTACCGATACCGAAAAACAAATCATTCAAATGCTCGAAGATAATTTCGAAAAAGTGATTATCTTATTCAACGTCCCAACAGTCTGCGAAGCAGAATTTGTTGATGACGATGGGATTGACGCGGCTGTCTTCATTGGCCACCCAGGTCTTACTGGTACTACCGCGGTTGCTCAAGTCTTAAACGGCAAAATCAACCCAAGCGGTCACTTAGTTGACACCTGGCCACGCTCAATGACAAGCGCACCATCTTACCAAAACTTTGGTAATGCCACAACCTTAACCCATACTGGCGCTTCCACTGGTCGATTCGTTGAATATATCGAAAACATTTATGTTGGATATAGATACTATGTCACTAGAGGCATGGTCGATGATGATTTCGACTATGATGATGAAGTCAGATGGTCATTCGGTTATGGTTTATCTTACACAACATTTGATAAATCCATCGTTGAATTCAAAGTCGATAAGACCAACCAAAAAGTCGAAGTTGGTGTTGAAGTCAAAAATACCGGTAATGTTGCTGGTAAAGATGTCGTGGAAATTTATTTCCATGCTCCATATTATGAAGATTATGGGATTGAAAAATCTTGGTTCACATTAATCGGATTTACTAAGACCAACGTTTTACAACCAAACGAATCCAAAAATTATAAAATTGAATTCACCTTCCGTGAAATGGCTAGCTGGTCCACTGCTGATGGCTTCTATCTCCTTGAACATGGTGATTATGAAGTTTCTCTAAGAGAAGATGTCTGGAACATTGCTCAAACATCCACCAATAGACAAAATGCTAGAACCTTCAACATTGCTCAAGATATCGAATTCACAAGATCTTATCAAACTGGCGCAGAATACCAAAACCTCTTCCAAGATGTGGAATGGGGTGCCAATAATGCTGAAAAGATTAAATATCTTTCCCGTAGCGATTTCGCTGGCACATGGCAAAACACTAACCAAATCAATAGAACCGCTACTTCGGACAAATTCCCAGGCGGAACTTCTAACCAACAAGGTGGTCAAAACTTCAACTTTAGTGATAATCAAATCGAAGGCGACACCCCAACTATGGGTGCCAATAATGGCTTAACCCTTAGAGATTTCAAAGATGCTGATTGGGATGATGAAGGTTGGGATGATTTATTAGATCAATTATCACGTCAAGAATTATTCAATATTGTTGACCAAGGCTCCTTTAGAACTACTTCTATCAGCTCAATCGGTAAAGCTCAAGCCTCTGACTATGATGGTCCAAGTAGTGCTTACCACTCCGGAACTGGTCACCCAAGTGAAGTTATCGTGGCTTGCTCTTGGAACGTTAACGTTGCCACCCTTATGGGTGAATCCATTGGTAGGGAAGGCGCATCCCGTGGTTTAACTGGATGGTATGCTCCTGGTATCAATACTCACCGTAACCCATGTGGTGGTCGTAACTTCGAATATTATTCTGAAGATCCACTCATCGCCGGTCAAATGGCGGGTCATACTGCTCAAGGTAGTATGAAATATGGTGTTTACACCTATGCAAAACACTTCCTTCTCAATGAACAAGAAGCAAACCGTGCAGGTGTCTTCACCTGGTGTAGCGAACAAGCTTTAAGAGAAATCTATGCTCGTGGCTTCGAAATCTATGTTGACTTAGGCGGTATCGGCATTATGTCTTCCTTCAACTGTGTTGGTTCCTGGTGGGCAGGTGCTTCCAAAGCTTTATTAACCGACCTCTTAAGAACTGAATGGGGATTCCATGGTGTAGTCATTACCGACTATGTCTCCTCTCCATATATGGCGGTCAACATTGGTATTAGAGCGGGTAATGACCTCTGGTTAAACAAAAACCCATCTTGCGATGCTCAACATGCTTATAACCAAACTCAACATGATACTTTAATCCTCTTAAGAAGAGCGGCTAAGAACATCCTCTATGCTTGCGCACATTCCAATAACGTTTGGGATGAAGCCGATTATCAAGCAGTCGGACTTACAAAACCAGCCTAGGTTTAAATTAAACCAATAAAAGAGGGTCAGCGATTCGCTGATCCTTTTTCATTAGTTAATCTTGGCACCGTCCATCTCAATGTTGGTGCGAATATCTTGATTATGACGATGACCGCTCAAGGACCAAACGTCGACTGCTTGCATCTCAATCCTATTTCTATATGATTGTTTCGATAACAACAAAACATTTTATTAGTCAAAAACTGACTATAATCATTTATTCCTTATACTAATTAAGTTATAATTTTTTTAGAAAGGTAAATGGGGATTTGGTCTTCAGGTTCCCATCTTGTTTAAAAATATGGCAAATACAAAATTTTTTGTTGGTTTTGCATCCCTTATTTTAATTATGGGCGTTACCGCCTGTAATTCAAACAAAAGTGGTGATAATAGTGAAAAGCAAGACTCTAAAATCATTCCTGCGACCATTAATCGCCAAATCTTAAATCGTGCTGATGAGGATTCTGCAAAAATCTCATGTTCATTAGAAGGTGTTACCTATACCTCTAGTGACGAAAGTGTTGTCTCTGTTGAAAATGATGGTTCTGTCTACCTTGAAGGCCCAGGTAATGCTTATGTTACTGTTAGCAAAGAAGGCTACTTTGACAAAATATTTAAAGTTTTCGTCGATGTTGATGATTCGATTGACTATCTTGTTGAAGGCTTTGAATTCGGCCCCGCTATTGTCGGAGCAAAGATCTCTTTAACAGAACCAATTTCCGCTAGTGAACTTGAAGCCGCAAACTTTACAGCTAGAACTAACAAAACCAATCGTACTATTATTGGAAAATCGCTTTGTGATATTGAAGGACAAGTTATCAATGCCACTGAAAGTAAGTATATCCGTTTAGACTTCCAAACTACCTACAGTGGTTGGGGTGTTGCTGCTGGACAAGGATGCTTCACCTATATGAACAATATGAACTCTTGGACCCAAAACATCACCGTCGATGCCACTCTTTCAAGTGCTATGGGCGATTATGCCAGTGGTAAAGTATTTGATACTTTACGTGCGAGAACCACTCTCTCTACGAGAGACTGGGGACCAGCCCATTCTTATTCTTCCAATAATCAAACCCTTACCTATAAAGCTTATGAAATTGATGCTTTAAGAGAAGATGGCGTAAAGAACCCTCTTATCATTTGGTTACATGGGATGGGTGAAGGTGGAACTGATCCAGATATCGCCTTATTAGGTAACGATGTCACCGCTTTAGGTGAAAAACAAATTCAATCTCACTTTCCACACGGCGCTTATGTCTTGGCAGTTCAAACTCCAACAATGTGGATGGATAACGGTTCTGGTCAAAGTGGTGGTGGAAATTCCATCTATCGTAAAATCTTAAAAGACACGATTGATCATTTCATTGAACACAACTTAGATATTGATGCCAACCGTGTTTATCTCGGTGGATGCTCCAATGGTGGTTATATGACGATGGAAATGGCCATCAATTATGGTGACTTCTTTAGAGCCTATTATCCAACATGTGAAGCTTACGCTAATGATTTAATTAGTGATACACAAATTCAACAATTAAAAGATTTATCAATTTGGTTCATTCATGCCGCTAACGACACCACTGTTCCACCAAATAACTATGTTATTCCAACATATCAAAGACTTATGAGAGCGGGAGCGGAGGATGTTCACCTCGCTTATTTCACTGATGTTAGAGGAACAGATTGTAACCCAAATGGTAACAACTATA
This sequence comes from uncultured Bacilli bacterium, assembly GCA_905236535.1. GTDB lineage: Bacteria > Bacillota_I > Bacilli_A > RFN20 > CAG-826 > RGIG3315. Next base: position 3,457 of record CAJOQN010000003.1, on the reverse strand, counting down.
TGGGTCACTTCTCTTGGATTTATATTTTTAGAGATATGGTCGACAAAGATCAAGCTAATTCAGAACAAATCAAAGCCCCATCCGATAAAGATGTTATCGTTGATGGAGAAGCCGTCAATCTCTTTGATTGGTTTGAATCTAAAAAATAATTAATAGTCACTATTAATAAAACAGGGAATCTTTTATGATTCCCTTTTTTCTATCCAATATTTATTTAAGCAATACAGAAGAACGAAAAGGCGATTAAAAATTGAGTGAGATAATAAGTGGCACTGTTGGAGATGAGATCGCTTAAAGCAAATAATACCCTCCAATGAGCATCATGATTAAGGTCACATTACTGAAGTTATAGCGATGATTATAGAATTATTTAATCTTGGCTTTAAAAGAGCGATATGTGCTCACTTTAAAGAGAATCATTCAAGTGGACGAGCGATGATAAAATGTGGGATGACTATAATGGATAAAAGAGACATTATTCATTATCACGATATAGACCATGAAGTTATCTATTATATGATTGAAAGAGAGTAAAATATCTCTCTTTTTTCTTTATTATAATAAAGAAATATTATATAATAAGAAAATCAACTATAAGCAGACTTAAAACGCGTCAAAAGACCGAAGCATGAAATACTGCGGGAGTAGGTGTAAATTTGGCTAAAACGGAATAAGGGCACCCTTATAATTAATTGCTATGTTGTGTGTTAGAACATAGCAATGTGGAAAGTATCGCCTAGAGTGATATGAAGGTATAAAGAAGACGTTCTTATATTCAAGAAGATCCTCACGCTCCACACGGATATTAATCTGAGCATGTGGCCATCCAACTGAAGTAGTGATGTAACACCAGTAGTTGAGATTGATAGGGATATCAATTGTCAATTACATCTGGTGTTTTCATTATGGAAAGAAGTGGATGGCTTTTTATATCTCCTTTTGAGAACACCAAACGTTCAAAGAAAGGAGGTTTTTATAAAAAAGAACCCATATTCTAAAAAAAATTAAAAGATAACTAATCATCAACACTAAAAACATATTTTAAAGAAAGGAAATAAACATCATTGATAATTATGATGTAATTATGTAAAAATTATGTTACGATTTGAATGGGATGAAAAGAAAAACAAAATAAACATCCAAAAACACAATGTGTCCTTTGAAGAAGCTGTTTCAGTTTTTTATGATGATAACGCTTTATTAATTGAAGACAAAGGCCATAGTGATAGTGAAGAAAGGTTTATTTATTAATATGAAAAAAGAATACGATTTCTCAAACGCTAAAAAGAATCCATATGCCAAACAATTAAAAAAACAAATCACTATTAATATAAGTGAGACTGTTTTGGATTATTTTAAAGAAATGTCGGAAGCAACTGGTATTCCTTATCAAAACTTGATTAACTTATATTTAATTGATTGTGTAAAAAACAAACGCACAATTGACATTACTTTCTAAAATAAGCAAAACCCTCGATAATTGCCGAGGGATTTTTTAGATTTCGCAAGGACACTCTTCTCAAAGGGTTAGCCAAGTACGGAACTGTTTTCAATTTTTTAAAGTATATATAATATAATATTATTGTATGCCAATAGGTGAATTCTTCCATTTATTCATTGATTATCCAATTTTATTCTTGGGAGTAATCCTTGTCGGATTCTCGATCTTTGTAAATGGATATAGTGATAGTGCAAACTCAATTAGCACCGCGGTATCCACCAAAGCGATTAGACCTCGTTTAGCGATAGTCTTATGCGCAATCTTAAATCTCGTTGGTATCGTTTCAATGTTCTTTGTCTCTAAAGCGACCATCGACTCTGTCTCCAATATTGTTAATTTTGGTGATGCAAATAATATGGCCGCTTTATATTCCTTATGTGCGGCTTTAGTCGCGGTTATTGCTTGGGGCTTTTTCTCCTCTCACTTTGGGATTCCATCTTCTCAATCTCACTGTTTAATCGCGGGGCTTATTGGTAGTGGTTTAGCGTGTATGACTTTGCAAGTTCCATCCGTGAGCATTGTCTTAAGTTGGGATTCATCTATCGCTTATACTTTCTATGGTATCTTAATCGCAGTCCCAGGTGGGGTATTATTAGGTTTCTCAATCTCTAAATTAATCGAACTTATATGCATTAAAATGCATAAGGTTAAGACCAAGGGCTTTTTCAAATATGGCCAAATCGTGACGATGTGTGGCTCATCTTTAGCCCACGGGGCTCAAGATGGCTTAAAGTTCTTAGGAGTCTTAATATTATTCTTTGTCTTTGCTGGACAAGAAAAGGGTTATCTCGAAAATGATATTACCTCTTCTAGCAGCATGTATTTCTTATTAGGATTCTCAGCAATTATGTTATTTATTGGCACAATTTGTTCCGGATATAAAATTATTAAAAAGATTGGAATGGGAATCTTTAAACTTGATGATTATCAAGGATTTGCCACTGATATTGGAACGACTTTCGGAGTTATGTTCTCGACCTATGTTGGTATTCCATTGTCCACCGGACAAATCAAGACCTTCTCCATCGTTGGAGCAGGGATGACCAAAGGTCTTAAACATATCAATTGGCATATTGTCTATGAAAACTTATTATCAATCGTCTTCTCATTCCCTTGCTGTGGCTTGATAGCCTATGTTCTAACCTTAATAATTGTCGCGATATTTAAATAGGAGGATTTATTTTATGGCGTTATTTAAAAAGAAATCACAAGTCTTCTTTGATGGATTTATTGAACTTGGTGAAATGGCGAGAAAATGTATGGAAGCCCTCGCCAATGGTTTAAGAGAATTCGAAAACGAAGATCCCTTAAAACTTAAAAACGATGTTCATTTAATCGAACATGAAGCGGACAAGATTAAAAGAAAACTCGAAGAGGATCTCGCTAAAGAGTTTGTCACTCCAATTGATAGAGAGGATATTTTCGTCCTTTTAGATAAGCTTGACGATTTAATCGATGCGATAGATGAAATTTCCTATAAAATCTATATTCGTAACTATAAAAGTTTACCGGAGGATATTGGACCATTTATCTTTAAATGTATCGCTTCTATCGATGGATTAAATGAAGTTTTAAAGAACTTCAATCACATCCATGAAAAGAAGATTATGGATCCTCTTATCAATTATGTCATCAAGATTGAAGAAGAAGTGGATAAACTCTATGAAGAGAAAGTCCGTGACTTATATATGAATGAAGATATCTCTTATGATGAAAAGAGAATGAATGAAAGAATCTATGGTTATTTCGAAAATATCTCTGATAAATCAAGAGATGTCTGCAAAGAGATATTAGTCATCATGTATAAAAATATTTAATCAAAAATGTTGTCAAAATTATAATTGATTTTTTATCATCTAATTCTATATGATAGATACGCTGCACCTATGGCGGAACTGGCAGACGCGCTAGACTTAGGATCTAGTGGGGCAACCCGTACAGGTTCGATTCCTGCTA
>CAJOQN010000002.1 GCA_905236535.1 uncultured Bacilli bacterium | reverse complement strand
TCATTTCTATCCATAAAAAATCCTCCATAGCTAGGAGGATAAATTAAAGTGTTCGATAGTTCGAGCCTGGAAATCTTTTACACTTACAGTTTTATTCCTCATCAAGCATGTTAAGGAATCTTTCAAGGCAGAAAATTAACCATTTTTGGTTTCCAGTAAATTGTGACATATCTAAGTTTTCTTTAAATTCTGGTCTTGTTGGACCCTTCCAGGTTTTAAAATATTCATCCACTGGACGTGGCATTGGAATCTTTTCTGGAATAGGAATTTTTGGATAACATTTTTTAAATAAATCTCTAACGAGATATTTTGATTCTCCGCGTCTAATTCTTTCAAGATCGAGTGGCTCTGCCATTTTGACATAGGCACTTGGATCAAAACAAGGAACATATTTCATTTCCGCGGTAATGACGGCATTACAATATGAACCGCTTGATTCATGAGCGAAGACTTCATCGATGAATCTGAGGTAATCAATCTTGTTATTTGGGAGACGATATCTCTCGTAGAGATAATCGATATCCACAGGTTCTTTTAAGACTTTCTTTGGATCGACGAAAGTATAGAATTTCTTCCAATCATCAAAATCCCAATCTCTCGATAACATTTTATCCATTCCCCCAAAGACGAGGTCACTTCCATCGGCGGCGACGATTTGTTCAACACCATCTTTTTTAGCCTGAAGTGCGGCTTCCATGATTTGTGGTTCGATGGAGTGAACTGGCGCGCCTTTCATCTTCATGAGAGGAACAAGGTTCTTTTCAACAACATTCCAGTCGATATCGACGTAGTGGAGATTTAGTTTGTTGTGTTTAGCGTAGAGCTCCGCTCTTTTTAGATCATCTTGACCATATTTTCCACCTAAGAAGCGGAACGTATAGGCATCAGTCCCTGGTTTAAGGAAAGCAGCGAGGCATGCGCTATCCATACCACCAGAGAGAAGAATTCCTAATTTGACATCTTTTTGTTTTTCTTCAAAGAATTTTTGATATGCATTCGCGATATCATCCGCCGTCCAGACTAAAACTCTTTTTTCTTCTGGATATGGCATATCTAAGGTGTGATGAAGTCCTTCTTTAAATTCCATTCCATCTTTTTCGATATAACGGAAAGCAAGGAATGAGGACATACAATATTTTTTGTCGACCATAAATTTCTCCTTTAGAATTTTTGACGAGAGAATATTCCATGGAATATAATTCCAAGAATTGAACGTTTTTGTGGAACATAGGATTTACCACCTAAGATGGTGTCCACAACTTTGAGCTCTTTGAGCTCATCGTTTGAACAAATATATGGATTCTTTGAAAGAATGACCATATCAGCGATTTTGCCTTCTTCTAATGAGCCCCTTTCCTTTTCATCAAAGGTGATATAGGCCCCATTGTAAGTACACATCCTAAGAGCGTCTTTGATATTCATCGATTCACTTGGATTAGAATGGTTTACCGCTTTATATAACCACACGAGTGGTTCAGGATCTGTACATGGGGCGTCGGAACCTGCTCCAACAACACATCCTAATTTATTGAAAGTGGAAATAGGATTAAGTCTATTTGCTCTTTCTTCGCCTAAGATGGAGACGATATAAGTCATTGGCTCTTGAGCCCAATCATCAAAGGCAATTTGCATTGGGAGTTGAATATGATATTTTTGACAGATTTCAAATCCTTCTTTTGTTGGTAGACAAGCGTGGATAATGCCGTGACGATGATCTTCTCTTGGATAATCATCTAACGCCGCTTTTAAAGCTCTAGTGGCTTGATCAAAGGCTTTATCACCAATCGCATGCATTTCAATTTGAAGACCTGCTCTATTGGCTTTCTTACAAAAATCAATAACTTGTTCATCGCTATAATAAAGAACACCAACATTGTTTGAATCGTTTAGATAGGGTTCATTCATTGAGGCATCGATAGAGCCATAACATCCATCTAATGCACAAGCGAAACAACCACCTATACGAGGAAGTTTTCTATTCTTCGCGACTTTAATATTCATTGATTGAGGGAAAACTCTGAGCTGAAATCCACTTTGAGCGGACTTCGCCATCATTTTTTCTAAAGTGATATCAGCGTTAAATGGGAAGCCAACACCACTGACCGTGTGAACCATACCTATACCATTTGAGGCTTGATAATCCATGCTCTTTTGCATTGATTTCATAAGTTTAATGATAGAGATAGAATTGGTGACATAATCGCTTACCGCGAAGAATGCTTCTTGGTTCATTTCTCCAGTATCTGGGTGATATCCACGCAAATTGCGGACTTTTTTATCGATTTTCTTTAATAATACCGAATTTACAACACAAGCATGTCCATCATATTTAACAAGAAATAGTGGTTTCTTTGGACAAACTTTATCTAATTCTTCTTTCGTTACCAAATGGCCTTCTTCAACAGAATATGGAGAGGCTCCAAAAGCGACGATTAATTTGTTTTTGCTCTTTTTAACAAACTCATCAACCATTTCAATGATTTGTTTGTTATTCTTTGCTTTCATAACATTTAATCCATCATGGAAAATGCTATAAGAAGCAAAGTGTTGGTGAGTGTCCACAAAAGAGGGGATTAAAGCTTGTTCACCTAACTCAATTGTCTCTTGGTTTTGATATTGTTCAGGAAGTTCGTTTCCAACAAAAAGAATTCTTCCTTTATCTTCAACAAGGTATTGAAATATATCATCGTTTTGGTTAACGGTTAATATTTGACCTTTATAAACTTTCATTTTATTTTTCTTCCTTATGTGGCGTTTGTAATTTTTCTAATGCCGCGTTGATTTTTGTGGAGGAGACACCTTTGGTGTATGGGAAATAGATGATGCGAATTCCTGCATCATTAAATTCTTTTTCATATTGTTTCCATTTCTCGGTTCCATACCAGTCATCTCCGACAAAGAGGAGAGTGGCGCCGAGCTTTTTGCACATTGTTAATTTGTCCATATCGTATTGAGGAACGGCCGCATCCACATATTTGCAGCTTCTAACAATTTCAATACGATCTTCAAATGGAATCATCGCATGTTTGCCTTTATAAGTAACAAGTTCATCAACAGTGACTCCGACGATTAATTTATCACACATCCCTTTCGCATTTTTTAAAAGATTGAGATGTCCGATATGGAATAAATCATATACACCGGCGGTATATCCAATCACTAACTTTTTTTCTTCCATATAAATGACCTTCTTCGCATTTCATTATAAATTAAGAGTGCCATATCGCAAAATATTTATTAATATTAAATAGATGAACAAACTACAAGAAAAACAATTTGAGATGTTAAAAGTCTTCATAAAGATATGTGAAAAACATAATCTCTCATATTTTCTTGTGGGTGGGACAACCTTAGGCGCGGTCCGTCATAAAGGCTTCATTCCTTGGGATGATGATGTCGATGTTGGAATGGTCAGAGAGGAATATGATAAATTTCTCGAAATCGCTCCTAAAGAATTAGAAGGAACAAAATTCTCCCTTCAAACTTGGAGGACAGATCCTCATTTCATCTATCCATTCGCTAAAATTAGAAATAATTCCACAACATACGTTGAAAATTTCTTCGCCAATCACCAAATCAATCATGGTATTTGGATTGATATTTTTCCAATTGATGGTTTAACCGACAAAGATATTTCAAAAGAGAAATGTAAACCTCGTTTAAGAAATTATATTTTTCATATATACATGTCATATCTTGGAGCGTTGACAAGGAAATTTCACAAACGAACATTCTTTAAGGATTTATTTTTTGGTTTTGTGGGGATTCTCTTTTATCCTTTAAACATCGCTCATTTCCATCAAAGAAGATTAGATAAAAACGCGCATAAATATCCTCTTGATAAAGCCACTCTTGCTGGGAACCATTTATATTTTTTCACCGGAAAAGTGGAAGGATTGCCTCCTAGAATTTATCTAGAAACCACCGATGCTGAATTCGAAGGTATAACTGTTAAAATTCCTAAGGATTACGACACCTATTTAAAATGTTTGTATGGTGACTATATGAAATTACCCCCAGAAAAGGACCGAGTGGGTCATCATTATAACAAAGGATTTTCTTTTGATGTTGGATGGGAAGAATATCTCTACGGCAAAAAGAAAAAATAAAATTATCATATAACCGGAATCTTCTTATGATATTGATATGAAAAACCTAAAATGTCTAATTTTTAACGAACTCCCTAAAGACTCAATCGATATTAGAAATGAAGTTTTTGTCGTGGAGCAAGGATTTAAAGAAGAATTCGACACGATTGATCATACCGCGATACATTTTGTTGTCTATCACGAAGGAGAGGCGATTGGGACGGCAAGAATCTATTTTTCGAAAGAACATAATTGCTATTCGTTAGGAAGATTCGCAATTATAAAAGCGTATCGCAAACAAGGTGTAGGAACCTTTTTGATAAAAGAAATTGAAAGTTACATCATTACAAACTTTGGACATCTCACTCTTGGTTTATCTTCCCAAAAAAGAGCCATTCCTTTTTATAAAAAATGTGGATATCACGAAGTAGGGGAACCCTATCTCGATGAAAATTATCCACATATTTGGATGATTAAAGAACTATAAATTAAAACTTCTTTTTAAGAATTGTAATGTTTTTATCATTGATGTGGTCATATGCATATTGACTCATCATTTTCTTTACAATGAGAATTCCAAGCCCACCTTCAGGACGAGATTCGTAATTGTCTTCGGTGATCGGAACAGATTCATATTCAAACGGATTAAATTCAATACCGGTATCGATAATAGTGAGAATGTATTCTTTTTTATCGAGATTATAAAGAAGTCGTAAGAAGATTTCTCCCTCATAATCTTTATAACCATATTTGATGATATTGGAAATTAATTCATCACCTACAACTGCAATATTATTAACCAAGCTTTCATCAAACTTTTGTGCTTTCGCGAAGTCTTTTAAGAATTCTAACATCTCTGGAATATGTTCTTGTTTGCCAGGGAAAATTTTTTCTTTGTAATTATATTTTTCACCATGATATTTTAAGGTGATGTAGGTCATATCATCACTTTGTTCTTCATTCCCCACGAAGTTTTCGATGTTCTCTTTTAATTCGTGATGTAATTCAACGAGGCATGAATATTCTTTTCTATTAAATAGCTCTAATAAACGATTATTTCCATATTGTTCTCTATTTTCGTTCATCGCTTCGGTAATTCCATCGGTATATAAAGTAATCGTGTCACCATTATTTAAATTGATGGTTTCATCGACGACCAAGGCATCTTTCATCGCGCCTAGAATGAATCCAGAACGACAATTTAAGAATTGATAATTTCCTTTTTGCCCAACGATTGGAGGATTATGGCCTGCATTTGCGAATTTTAATTCACCGGTTTCCGTATTTAAGATAGCAAGAAAACAAGTGACAAACATTGCCGAATCATTTCCTTCATAAATCGCTTTGTTGACAAGCTTCATAATCTCAGCAGGCGTTCTATCTATTGACATATAGTTTTTAAAACAAGTGATAACTTTCATCATAAACATCGCAGCAGGGATACCTTTGCCAGAGACATCGCCAATCAAAATTGCGATATGTGATTTTGATAAAACGTAATAGTCGTAGAAGTCTCCACCTACTGTTTTAGCCGCGCGCAATTCCGCTTGAATTTCAACATCTTCATTAGAAATGAATTCAACTGGCAATGTCGCTAATTGAATATCTTTTGCGACCCCTAATTCAGTTTTGGTTTTTTGTTGATCGCCACTGACTTGAATTTCGCTGACAAGAAGCTTATAAGTTCTTTTGTTTAAGGAATTAGAAACAATAAAGATCATGGTTAAGAAAGCGCCACGTGGAAGATAATAAAAGACAAAAGCTTTTAGATATCTATTTTCTCCATGTGCTAACATGTCCTGAAGCATTTCAAATCTTTCTTTTATTCCTTCGGGATAGATAATTTCACCATCTTGAATAACCCAAACACCTAAAATATTGGAATCATATTCGCCTACAAACATGCTTAGATAAATGCAGAAAAGCATGACACTGATAACGACTAAAAAAGTCACCAAACCAACTTTTGGATTATAGTAATGGTTCGTGATAACAATACAAATAGCCCAACCCAATAAAGCGTGTTTTGGAATAATAGTGTTTAAAACCGCAATAACAAAAACAAAAGAGAAAATTACGAAATATTTATAAGTCGGTTTTCTTAACGAATCTTTGAATTTGAAAGCAAAAAGAAGTGGAGTGAAAAGAATCAAAATATTAATCGGAAACGCGATGTTCACCGCAATAATCATTCCACCATGTAGGTCAAAAACTTTTAAGAGATATAAAATCCAAATGGTGATCATCAAAAGGCCACCAAAAGCGTTAGCGAAAGACATTTGTCGATTCGCATCGGCTTCGTTATCATAATAAGCTCTTAAATATTTCTCGCGTTCAGTCTGCTCCATGATTAACCTATGTCAACATCATCATATTTATCTAAAAGCGAGATGAGTCTTTCTTTGCTGCCATTGATAATATTGAGATTATTTTCAATGCGGTTTGTAAGACCCCACCAAACCATATGGATGTAGCAGATAATCGCGATTTTATCCATGATTGATTGTTCTTTTGAACCACAATATTTTTCAATAGTATCTTCGTATAGTTTTTGGCAGAAGTCTTTTGACATACCAAGGAATTTTGCGGTATTTCCTGGTTCATTTTCTTCGAAGGCCACGTAAGGCGCTCTAATCAAAGCTAATTCAAAGATTGGATGGCCTTTCGAAAGAGTGTCCATATCGATAAGAAGGAAATCATCCCCTTGAATCATAATGTTTTTAAAATGGCAATCCCCATGGACAAATGTTTCTCTATCGGGGATGGATTCAAGCAATTTTTTAGCCTTTAAATAATATTTATCACCAAGAACATCTTTTTGCTTGTCCAGCTTTTCCAAGAAGAATTGTTTGCAATCTCTTAATGAAGGATCAATACATTCTGTTGAATTTATTTTCTTTAAAAGCTCGACATATTTGTTTAAAAGTTCATCATATCTTTCTGGATAATCTTTAAAAGCGTTCTTCAATGTTATACAATCAAGCATTTCAAAGCGAACACCAAGTTTATCATCTACACGCACTATATCATAAGATATTGCTGTCGGGACTCCTAACACAAATGCTTGTTTAGCAAGCTTTAATTCTCTTTCAATTTGTCCAGGATCACTTACCCTATTAAAAACCTTGATAATAGTGTCTTTGTCGATTCTATAAACAGTGGAGAAAAAACCTTCTCCAATAATTTCAGCACCTTTGATATCCACTCGATTAAGAGCCTTTTTGACATCCATAATGCTGGTAAAACCTGTCATCGATAGAACATCAAAAATTTCCAATGATGCTTCTATGATGTGAATATCATCATATTTTTGTTTAAGTTTAAGTATTATTCTTAATCCCGCACTAGAGATATAACGTAAATCTGAAAAATCTAAAAGCACACACTTAAAAGTGTTTGAACTTAAGATTTCTTCAATTTCTTTTTCAATGTTATCGGAATTAGAAGAATTAATCTCTCCTTCTAAATATAAGGTGAGAATTTCGTTATCTAATAAATATCTCATTATGACCCAAATTCTTTCTATAAGAAAAGAATATAACATTTCTCTTCAAAAATATAGTTATTTTATATCTTTGAAAACCATATTTTAATGTTGATAAATATTTGGAAATTTGTCGCCGATTTAATTGATATTTTTTGTTTACTAACAAAGAAAACACCTTCGAAAATATATGATTACAAGTATAAAAAAGTAAGGTCTATAATGAAAAAAAAGAGGTGATTAATGATGAATAATGTAAGAGATGAAAACATGAAAAGAATTAACAATCAAGAACTAGCTAATCAATTTATTGATGAGCAAATTAAAGCCCTTAAAGCTCAAATTGGTGATAACAAAGTTTTGTTAGCTTTGTCGGGAGGAGTTGATTCCTCAGTGGTCGCTGCTTTGTTAATTAAGGCCATTGGCAAAAATCTTACTTGTGTTCATGTTAATCATGGTTTGCTCAGAAAAGGAGAATCTGAAAGCGTTATCAAAGTGTTTAGAGAAGAACTTGGTGCGAATCTTATCTATGTCGATGCTTCTGATCGATTCTTAGATGCTTTAGCAGGAGTGGAAGATCCCGAAGAAAAAAGAAAAATCATTGGAAAAATCTTTATTGATGTTTTTGCTGAAGAAGCAAGAAAACTTGATGATATTAAATTTTTAGGCCAAGGCACAATTTATCCAGATATTTTAGAAAGCAAGGGCATTAAAGCCCATCATAATGTGGGTGGCTTACCGCCAGAGCTCAATTTTGAATTAGTGGAGCCTGTCAAATTACTTTATAAAGACGAAGTTAGACAAGTCGGACTTGCCTTAGGACTTCCTCGCTCAATGGTTTTCCGTCAACCATTCCCAGGTCCAGGACTTGGAGTTAGGTGCCCAGGAGCAATCACTAGAGATAGACTCGCTTTAGTAAGAGAAAGCGACGCTATTTTGAGAGAAGAATTCAACAAATGTGGATTAGACCAAAAAGTGTGGCAATTCTTCACCATTGTTCCTCCATTTAAATCGACTGGTATCAAAGATAACAAGAGAACATTTGAATATGCAGTAGTCATCAGAGCAGTTAATAGTGTTGATGCAACAGCTGCAGAAGTGGAAGAAATCCCTTACGACATTTTATTTAAAATAAGAGACCGTATTTTAAAAGAAGTTAATGGTGTGAATCGTGTTTTAGTGGATATTTCGCCAAAACCAGTAGCCACGATTGAATGGGAATAATATGAAACTTATTGAAAATAAAATCTTAGAAGATGGCAAAATTATCAATAATGATATTCTTAAAGTCGATAACTTTTTAAACCACCAAATCGATTTGAACATTATTGATGAATACGCAAAAGAAGTTAAAAAATTCTTCAAAGAAGAAAAGATCGATAAAGTTTTGACAATCGAAACAAGTGGTATCGCTGTTGCTTATGCTGTTTGTGAATCTTTGGGCAAAGTTCCATTGCTTTTTGCAAAAAAGAGCAAATCAATGATTGTGGATAGTAATGTTTATTCAACAGAAATCAAATCCTTTACAAAAAATTTTGTAAGCACAGTGACGGTTAATAAAAATTATCTACAATCAGGGCAAAATATCCTTATCGTTGATGATTTTTTAGCAGAAGGAAATGCCGCCCTTGGATTGATTGATTTATGCCATCAGGCTGGCGCTAATGTTGTCGGCTTTGCTACTGTCATTGAAAAAGGATTCCAAGGCGGGAGAAAGAAAATCGAAAATCTTGGCGTCAAAGTTTTCTCTGGAGCCATTATCAAGGCCTTTGAAAATAACAAACCCACGTTTTAAAAAAGAGGGACTTTATTCCCCCTCAAACTTTACGAGCGAATGAACCGGAATATCATCCGCTTTTTTAATTCCGTCTCTTCCCTTAAGATCCGGAAGTTCGACATAAAATATTGCCGCGACAGGAGTGGCACCTGACATTTTAACCAATCGAATTAAGGCTGCCGCGCTTCCTCCGGTGGCTAAGAGATCATCAACCACCAATATTTTTTCATTTTCTAAAAGTGAACCCTTAGAAATTAACAAAGAATTTTTACCATATTCTAAGGTATATGAAGCCTCAAGACCTGGGTTAGGAAGTTTACCTGGTTTACGGGCTAAGACAATACCTTTATTCAATTTATAGGCTAATGCAGAGCCAAAGATGAAGCCGCGAGCGTCTGCGCAAATGATTTTACTAAAATCATATTTTTCTGCGAGTTCTGCTAAAGAATCTATACAGTCTTTAAAGACTATATTATTTTCTAATGTTGGAATAACGTCTCTGAACATCACTCCTTCTGTTGGAAAGTTCGGAATTGTTGCAATATATTTTTTAAAATAATTCTCGTCTTTCATGGTTTTAACCTCTTTCGTAATTATTGTATAAAAATTGAGCAAAAAAAACATTATTTTACGCTTTACTTGAAGCTTTTTTTCTTTGATAATAAAGGTGTCGATGAGAAGTCGACATTCGTATAATTCCCTAATTGGTGGGCAAGTCTCTACGCTAGACCGTATAATCTAGCACTACGAATTTCTTTTTATTTTAGGCAGTGACCAGTTTTTGGCATTGACTTTAAAGTTTAAGGATATTTCCTGTATGTAGAGGCTCCAGGTTGGAAGGAGCTGTTTTTTAATTTATAGGAGGTAGAAAAAAACATGACAAAATTATCACGAATTCTTTTCAAAGGCGGAATGCTTGCTGCTATGACCGTCTCCATGTCCTCATGTTCTGTCACTGCTGCAGAATATGAACCAGGTACCCCAGTCAAAGTTGGACTTATCTGTTTACACGCTGATGCTTCTACTTATGACAAAAACTTCATCGATGCGATGAATGCTGCTGTTGCCGAATTAGGAGCCGAAAAAGTTGATGGAAAAGCCATCATCAAGACAAACATCGCTGAATCTAACCAATGCTTCAATGCTGCTAAAGATTTAGTCAAACAAGGATGCAATCTTATCTTTGCCGATTCCTTTGGACACGAAGACTTTATGATCAAAGCTGCCAAAAAGTGGCCATCTGTCACTTTCTGCCACGCCACCGGAACAAAAGCTAAAATTGAAGATCTTGATAACTATCACAATGCTTTTGCTTCCATTTATGAAGGTCGTTATCTTGCCGGTTATGCTGCTGGCTTAAAACTCCAAAGAATGGTTGCTAATGGTGACCTTAAAACAAACAATTATTCTGGTGAAAATATTAAACTTGGTTATGTTGGTGCTTTCCCATACGCCGAAGTTGTCTCCGGTTATACATCTTGGTTCTTAGGTGTCAAAGCGGTCGTCCCTAATGTTGTTATGGACGTCACCTTCACTGGTTCCTGGTATGACTATAACAAAGAAGAAGCTGGTGCCAAGTCCCTTATTAGTGGTGGTGCTGCTCTTATTTCTCAACACGCCGACTCTATGGGCGCTCCAAATGCATGCGAAACTGCTGACCCTGGCGTTCCAAACGTTACTTATAACAATCCAACTGATTTAGATACTTACGTTTCTTATAGTAAAATTGATTGGGCTCCATATTATAAAGCCGTTATTAACGCCATGTATGCCGGCACTCCAATTGCTGGTGAAACCAACCATAACTGGACTGGTACTTTAGCCACCGGTTCTGTCATTGCTGATTGCAAAGAAGCGGCTGACAAACTTGTTTTAGCGGACGTTGCTGCTGAATTAGAAGCAGGCACAAGAAAAGTTTTTGACTGTTCTAAATTCACTGTCACCATTATTCCTGCTTCAAATGACAATCCATATGGAAAGAACACAAACGCCACTGTTGATGCTGATGGACACCTCACTGCTTATCAAGCCGATGTCGATGATATGGGTGATTATGTCGGCGATACCGATGTTATCACAACTGCTGGTGGTATTACTTTCTTCAACGAATCATTCTATCGTAGTGCTCCATATTTTGATGTTCAAATCGACAGCATTACTCAATTAAACTAATTTAATCTGTTAAAGGGTTGGTGGCTTTTGCCACCAGCCCATTTCAATAGTTATGGAAAACATTAGATTTGAACATATCACAAAAACATTTGGAAATGTTATTGCAAATCGTGATATCTCTTTCTCCATAGATAAAGGGGAAGTCTTTTCTATTCTCGGAGAGAATGGAAGCGGCAAAACAACACTTCTAAATGTTCTTGGTGGAATCTATCAACAAGATGAAGGAAAAGTCTTTATCAACGAAGAAGAAGTGGTAATTAAATCTCCAAAAGATGCCTATGCTCATAAAATTGGAATGGTTCATCAACACTTTAAACTCGTCAATGTCTTTACCGCGATTCAAAATATTGTTTTAGGACTTTCTAAAAAAGAAGAAGATGAAATCGCTCAAAGATATCTTCCAAATTATAAGAAATCTTATAAATCTTTGGATTTAAAAAGATCCGCAGAAGTTGTCAAAATGATGTGTGACAAATATGGTTTCAACCTCGATCCATTTAAGCATGTCTATGACATGTCTGTTAGTGAAAAGCAAACTTTAGAAATTGTCAAAATTTTATATAGGGGTGCAGAAACCCTCATTCTAGATGAACCCACTGCGGTTTTGACTCCACAAGAAATCAAACATCTTTTCGATGTCATTAGAAACATGAGAAACGATAACAAAACGGTTGTTATCATCACCCATAAACTTAACGAGGTTATGGAAATTTCTGATCGTATTGCGGTTTTAAGAAAAGGTGAATATGTCGGAACTGTTAATAAAAACGAAACAAGCGAAGCTAAATTAGCAGAATTAATGGTGGGTCGTAAAATTGACCTCAATATTCATAGAAGTGATATCCCCACAACAGGGAAAAGACTTCAAATCACTAATCTTGGTTTAAAAGGTAGAGATGGTAGAGATGCCTTAAAAAACATCACCTTTGATTTATATGGAAGCGAAATTTTAGGAGTTGCGGGCATTTCTGGAAGTGGACAAAAAGAATTATTAGAGGCCATTGCGGGATTAAGAAACAATGTTGAAGGAGATATTATTTTTAATAATCCAAAGAGAAATAGACCTGTCACTTTCTATCACAAAGACTTAAATAAAATTAAAGAATTAGCAAAGCAAAATACATTCTATTTTAAAGATGGTTCTCCTTGTAATTTGGAAAAACTTTCGCATAAAAAAATTACCAAACTCGTCGAAGATAAAGCGATTCTTTTCCACGAAGATGAAATCATCGATATTAAAGGCAAAAAGCCAATCGAAATTAGAAATTTAGGTATCAAATTATCCTTTGTTCCCGAAGATAGATTAGGTATGGGATTAGTGGGGGATATGGATCTTACTGATAACATGCTCCTTCGTTCTTATCGAAAAGGTAAGAGCATCAATGTCAGCAGAACAAAACCAGAAAGATTAGCAAAAAAATTAGTGAAGGAGCTCGAAATTCAAACTCCCTCTGTTAAGACTCAAGTTAGAAAATTATCGGGCGGTAATATTCAAAAGGTTTTGGTGGGACGAGAGATTTCTTCAAGTCCTAAAATTTTAATGGCGGCATATCCGGTCCGTGGGCTTGATATCAATTCTTCTTATCTTATTTATCATCTCTTAGATGAACAAAAGAAAACTGGGACCGCGATTATCTTTGTCGGTGAAGATTTAGATGTTTTAATGGCGGTTTGTGATCGCATTATGGTCCTTTCCGGTGGAAAAATCAGTGGGATTGTCAACCCGCGCGAAGTTAGCAAAGAAGAAATTGGTCTTTTAATGACAAAAATAGTGGACGTAGAGGAGGATAGCAATGAATCTAAACAATCATGAAAAAAAGAAAATCAGATTTCCTCTTTATGTCGTTAAAAGAATGGATTTAGTGGCTTGGAAATACTGGCTTTTAAGAGTGGGTAGCATTCTTTTAGCTTTCTTGGCTGCGGGTATTATCTGCACCATTTTAAGACCAGGAACCTTTGGTTTGTTCTACACGGAATTAATTAGAGGATGTTTTGATTTTAG
The DNA here is from genome assembly GCA_905236535.1 of uncultured Bacilli bacterium. Classification (GTDB taxonomy): domain Bacteria; phylum Bacillota_I; class Bacilli_A; order RFN20; family CAG-826; genus RGIG3315. The sequence continues at coordinate 4,579 of CAJOQN010000002.1, read as the reverse complement.
CGATATCTCCTCAATTATGGATTTATTTATTAAATTTTCCGTTTTATTAGTCATTGCCATTGCTTTAACTCCAGCTTTCAAAATGAAATTCTGGAACATCGGCGCCGAAGGACAAATCTTAATTGGAGCGATGGCGGCCGCTGGCGTGGCTTATTTCTCTAAAGGAATGCCAAATATTCTCATTCTTATTTTAGCGGCCATCGCAGGTACAATCGCTGGGGTTGTGTGGTCAGTCATTCCTGGCATATTTAAAGCTTTCTTTAACACAAATGAAACTTTATTTACCTTAATGCTTAATTATGTGGCGATGATAGCTTCGACTTTAGCTATCTCTGTATGGATTAAAAGCGGAAGTCAATCGTTTGGTATTTTAAAACAAGGCGTTTTCCCTGATATCTTTGACAACTCTGGAACCTTGGTTATACCTTTTGCTTTAGTGATCTTTACTTTGATGTTTTTATACATAAAAAAGAGTAAAGAAGGATACGAATTAACCGTTGTTGGTGAATCTTTAGACACGGCGAGATATATCGGTATTAATGTTCGTTTTACAATCATTAGAACGATGATTCTCTGTGGGGCAATCTGTGGATTCTTGGGATTTATGATTGTCTGTGGTGTCCATCAAACCTTTAATTCCACGATAGTGGAAGGAAAAGGCTTTACTGGTGTCTTGATCGCCTGGCTCGGACATTTTGAGCCTTTAGAAATCGCCTTATATTCCTTTGTCGCAGCGATTATGGAACAAGGAACATCAATCGCTTCTACCACGGTTGGAATGTCCGCTTATTCAAGCGAATTCTCCGCGATTTGTACGGGTGTTTTCTTCTTTATTGTTATTGCTTTCGAATTCTTCTCTCGCTATAAGGTTAAAGTTCATCATAAACAAAAAGAGGAGGTGGCAAATATATGACATCTGTCGTTTCCTTTTTAAGCATGGCTATTAAGTTCTCCACGGTCTTCCTTTTTGGGGCTACCGGTGAGATCATCAACCAGAAATCTGGCCATTTGAATATGGGCACTCCAGGTATTATGTACCTCGGAGCTTTAGGCGGAATTGTTGGTGAATATATCTATATTCTTTGCTTACCCGCAAGCGCTCCATTGAATCCTTTCCTAATCTTCTTTATTCCAACTATTTTTGCCATTTTATTTGGGGCAATAGGAGGCTTAATTTTCTCATTCTTCACCGTCACATTACATTGTAATCAAAATGTTACCGGTTTAACTTTAACCACTTTATCTGTTGGTATTGCTTGTCTCTTCATCGGAATGATTGGTGAAAAAAGTAACATCATGACAAGAATGCATGAAGCGGGGCAATTAATGCAACATGCTTTCCCTTGGTTCCATAATCTTTCGTGGTTTGGAGATATTTTCCTCTCACAAAGCTGGTTTACCTATCTAGGCATTGTGGTTGCCATTGTGGCCGCTATTATTCTTAATAAAACAAGAGTCGGACTTACCGTCAGAGCCGTTGGCGAAAACGCAAGCGCCGCCGATAGTGCGGGTATTAATGTCAATGCTTATCGTTATGTTGCCACCATCATTGGTGGTGGAATTGCTGGTATTGGTGGAGCCTTCTATGAACTCGATAAGGTTCAAGGACACTTTCAAGCTAGTGATGGCATTGATGCGTTTGGTTGGCTCGCTCTTTGTATTGTTATTTTCTCTTTATGGAAACCAACCATTGCGGTTCTAGCCTCTTTCGGGTTTGCTTGCCTTTCCATTCTTCCATCCTTCCTCGCTCCATATTTAGGCGGGATTGGATACATGAAATATGTCCTTGAGATGGCGCCTTATTTGGCCACTATAATAGTTCTTATTATCACTTCGATCTTTGAAAATAAGAAGAGTCAGCCACCAGCAAATCTCGGGGTCTCATACTTTAGAGAAGATAGGTAACTTCTCTCAACTTAAAATTTATTAATTTTCACTAGCAAAATGGCTATGAATTTTTAAGTTTTTATTAAAAAAATAACTTCTTAAAAAATAATTAAAAATATAGTTGAGAGTGGAAGATATTTTTGATAAAGTATTGGAAATAGGGGTAAATTATGAGAAGATTTGAAACTCGAATTTGTCAAAAAATTCAACGCCTAGAGTCCCCACTCTTCGCCCATGTTTTTCTTCTCTCAATCGTAATCCCCTTTGTTGCTCGTCCTTAGTGTCGAGTATTTTTTTTGAATAGGAGGAAAAAATATGGGGAACAACTTAATCTACCAAGTTGAAGATAAGCCAAAATTTGCAAAATTGTTGCTCTTTGCTCTTCAACAAGTCTTAGCGGTTTTAGCTGCTACAATCGCCGTCCCAACAATCATTGGTCTTCCAATGCAAATTCCTGCTGCCATCTTAGGTGCTGGTGTTGGTACAATCGTTTATTTACTTTTTACAAAATTTAAAAGCCCAGTCATCATCTCGAGCTCATTCGCCTTCTTAGGCTCCCTCAGTAATGCCGTGGCGTTTGGCTATCTCGGCATTGTCTTAGGATCTGTCTTTGCAGGTTTAGTCTATGTCGTCATCGCTTTAATCATTAAATTCGTCGGCACTGGCTGGATTCATAAATTAATGCCCCCTGCCATTATCGGACCAACCGTTGCTTTAATCGGTCTTTCCTTAGCCGGAAGCGCGATGAGTGACATCGTCAAAGCCACCGGAAGTGGAATGAGTTATAACTTAATTGCCATCCTCTGTGGTTTAGTCACCTTCTTTGTCATTATTATTTGCTCAGTCCAAAATAGATTCAAAAATGCGAGACTTATCCCATTCATCATTGGGATTATTGCGGGATATGCTTTAGCATCTATCTTCTCAATCATTGGATACGCTGCAAAAGTTCCATATTTACAATTAGTGAACTGGGAACCACTCATCAACAACTTCCAAAATCTCAGTTTTACTTCCTTCTTAGATTATCCACGTGTTGGTTTAGTTGAAGGTATTAAAGAACTCGTTGCTGGCATGCCATCAAGAGCCATCATGGAAGCCTTTGTTAGCAATAATGGTCTCACCATCGAGAATATGGCAGCTTTAACTGATGCTGAACTCTTAGAGGCCATCAAAGCCGCTAACAATGGTGTTGGACCACAAATCCTTAACTGGGCCGGTGTTGCTACTTGTGCTCTCGCCTTTATCCCAGTCGCTCTCGTCACCTTTGCAGAACACGTTGCTGATCACACTAACTTAGGAACTATTATTGATAGACCTCTCTTAGAAGAACCAGGTTTAAAGAGAACATTAATAGGTGATGGTGTTGGATCCATTGCCGGTACAATGTTCGGTATCTGCCCAAATACCACCTATGGTGAATCTGTTGGCTGCGTCGCTATTACGAGAAACGCTTCCATCAGAACCATCTTAGTGGCCGCTCTCATGCTCATCGTCTTATCATTCATCTCCCCACTTAACGCTCTTTTAAGAACTATTCCTAACTGCGTTATGGGTGGTGTGTGCTTAACTTTATACGGATTTATCGCTGTCTCCGGTCTTAGAATGTTCAAAGAAGTCGATCTCAGTGATAACAAAAACTTATTCACCGTCGCTTCAATTCTCATCTCTGGTATTGGCGGACTCGCCATCATTATCCCAATCGGTGGTGGAAACGTCATTCAAATCACGGCGATTGCGACCGCTTTAATCCTTGGTATTATTACCAACAGAGTCTGCTTATTAGTGGAAAAGCACAACAAAAAAGAAGAACCTCAACCTGAGGCTCAAGAAGAAAAAGTGGAGGAATAATTATGTCAATCGATATTTCTAAATATAAAAACGCTATCGTGTTAAATCATCCATTGATCACCCATAAAATTACTCAATTAAGAGATAAAGCCACCAAAACAAACCAATTCCGTTTATTGGTCAAAGAAGTAACGATCCTTGAAGGCTATGAAGCCTTAAGACATCTCCCAACCTATAATGTGGCGATTGAAACCCCGGTCGAACCAACCGTTCAACCAGTCGTCAATCGTAAAGCATTATGTTTTGTCCCAATCCTCAGAGCCGGTTTAGGAATGGCTGATGGAATGGCGGAACTCGTCCCAGGCGCCACCTTTGGTCACATTGGTTTATACCGCGACGAAGTCACCCATCAACCAGTTGAATACTACTGCAAACTCCCACAAAACATTAGTGAAAAAGACGTCTATCTCATCGACCCAATGCTCGCGACTGGTGGTAGTGCGATTGATTCTGTCAAGATGCTTAAAGCCCATGGCGCACAAAAGATTACTTTTATTTGTATCATTGCCGCCCCAGAAGGTGTCAAAGCATTCTGCGAAACATATCCTGATATTCCTTTATATATCGGCGCGCTTGACCGTTGTTTAAATGAAGATGCTTATATCTGCCCAGGCTTAGGCGATTGTGGCGATCGTACATTTGGCACTGTTGTCGTTGAAAAATAAAACAATAATTATAGATTAAGTCGAGGCTTTGTGCCTTGACTTTTTTCTTGCATTCCTAGGGATATCAGTTTACTATATGGATGGTTTTAGGTCCTTATCCCTTACGGGTAAGGATCGTTTTTATTAATAATAACAAGATTACTAATAAAATGATTAGATAGTAATAATCATTACTC
>CAJOQN010000001.1 GCA_905236535.1 uncultured Bacilli bacterium | reverse complement strand
TCATTTCTATCCATAAAAAATCCTCCATAGCTAGGAGGATAAATTAAAGTGTTCGATAGTTCGAGCCTGGAAATCTTTTACACTTACGATTGGATAATGCGAAAACCATGTGAACTTTTGTTTGTTGCGTGACAAAGCGAATGCAACAAAATAACAGGTTCCAGGTCTTTGGAACTTGTTTTTAAAAATAATTGTTGCAATAAATCTGTCAAGTAACAGAGTATCAATTAAACCGATGTTATTTATCTTTATTATGTTATAATACTTAAAATGAGGTTTTTTTATGGAAAAGAATAAATCAAATCGCCTTGGCACAATTGCAGCTTTATTCTCAATGCTTGGCATTTTAACATCCGTCATTGTCATCGTTTACGGTGTTGTTTTAAACAATGTTGGCGGTCCGAGAAATTCAGCCGAAGTTATCCTTGGTATCGTCGAACTTGTAGTCTGCGTTTTATTCCTCGCGGGATTTTCAACCAGAAAAGAAAGACTTTCAAGAATTCTTTCATTAATTATTACGATTATTCTTGTGGTTTTCTCATTCTTTTTTGCCTGTGTTGAAGGAACCCTTGTCTCCGTTGAAGCAAGCTTATTTATAACTAAAATTTTATTTTTTATCATCTCGCTTCTTCTTTTAATCGATGCGATTTTTCAACTCATCTATTATCTTTCAAGAAAGAGCAATCTCAAATTCTATCTCATCAGCAATTATATCTTCCTTGGTTTAATTGTTTGTTTATTAGGTGTTTCTATCGCTGATACTTTAATTACTTATATCGCGTTAGTGGAAGCCGGGACTGCGGATGGATATTTAATTCCAATCCACCAATATGCTTTAATCATCACCTTCTTCTTTGTCGCTGCCATTCCAGCTTTACTCGTTTCTAAAGCTGCATTAAATGAAGAGTCAAAAGCGAAAGAAGAAGTCAAAGAAATCGAATAGGAGATATATATGTCAAAAGCGGATCAAATCTTTGTGGAAAATATGAAAGATATTCTCACCAATGGGGTATGGGATAGTGATTTACCAGTTCGTCCTCATTGGGAGGACGGAACTCCAGCCCATACGGTGAAGAAATTCTGTATCGTCAACCGATACAATCTTCAAGAGGAGCTCCCAATTTTAACAATTAGAAGAACCGCTTTTAAATCTTGTTTAGATGAACTCCTTTGGATTTGGCAAAAGAAATCCAATAATATCCATGATTTAAATAGTCATATATGGGATTCTTGGGCGGATGAAACTGGGTCAATCGGTAAAGCCTATGGTTATCAACTTGCGAAAAAATCCATCTATCCAGAAGGAGAATTCGATCAAGTTGATCGAGTTTTATTCGATTTAAAACATAATCCTCAATCCCGTCGTATTATGACCAATATTTATAATTTTGAAGATTTACATGAGATGAATTTATATCCATGTGCTTATTCGATGACTTTTAATGTTTCAGGCGATACTTTAAATGGTATTTTAAACCAAAGAAGCAATGATATGTTGACCGCGAACAACTGGAATGTTTTACAATATTCATTATTGTTAATAATGTTCGCTCAAGTTTCCGGTTTAAAACCTGGTACTTTAGTCCATGTTATCGCCGACGCTCACATCTATGATCGACATATTGATTTAGTTAAAGAAGTTATCGCTAAACCACAGCATAAAGCCCCAACTTTAAAAGTTAATCCTAATGTGAAGAATTTCTACGATTTTAAAGTTGAAGACTTTGAACTTATCGATTACGAATACGAAAAACTAGATAAAAAGATTCCGGTAGCGATTTAATGATTATTTCTATTTTAAACTGTGATAACAAATGGGGTGTGGGAAAGAAGAATGGTCTTCTCTTCTCTCTCCCTTTAGATATGAAATTTTTTAGAGAGACTACGCTTAACCATGTCGTTTGTATGGGTGAGAACACTCTTTTATCTTTTCCTGGCTCTAAACCTTTAAAAAATAGAACCAATATCGTTTTAAGCGGAGACCCATCTCATAATTATGAGGGCGTGATTAATGTCCATACTTTTGAAGACTTTTTAAAAGCTCTTAAACAATATAGTGAAAACGATGATGTTTTTGTTATTGGTGGGGCTTCCATCTATCGTCAGACTCTTCCTTATGTCGATAAGGTTTATCTCACAAAAGTGGACGCTGATGGGGGAGCAGAAGTCTTCTTTGTCAATTTAGATGAACATCCAGACTTTGTCATCGAAAAAGAAGGAGAAGTTTTAAAGGATGCTGGATTTGATATCCGTTTCCTCACTTATCGCAACATTAACAAAAAGGAAATCGACTAATTTTCTTTTTTAAAATCACAATATTCTTATTAGATAAAAAGTTTTATGTAATAAGTCTCTAATTGTGATAAAATATCAAAGTATTTGAAATATATAGGAGAACATAAATGACCCGTTACGATGCATCAAATATCCGGAACGTGGCTATTCTTGGCCACCAAGGTTCTGGAAAAACCTCTTTAGTTGAGGCTCTTTATTTTGTTACTGGCGGCACTACTCTAAAGGGTGAAGTCAGTAAGAAAAACACAGTCAGTGACTATCTTCCAGATGAGCAAAGAAAGCAAATGTCCATCCAAACCGCAGTGGTCCCTGTCTATAATAACAACAATAAAATCAATGTTATCGACCTTCCTGGTAACGATGACTTCATCGGTGAAACCTTAGGGGTCACCAAGGTCATTAAAGGAGCCATTCTTGTCATCGATGGGACCGTCGGTGTGCAAGTTGGCACGGTTAAATCCTGGAACACTCTTAGAAGAGCAGGTATCCCAGTCTTTATCTTTGTGAACAAACTTGATAAAGAAGGCGCGGATTTTGATAAAGTTTTAGATGATATCAAAACAACCTTAGGTAAGGCTGCCACCCCATTCTGCTACCCATTAGGCCACGGTGATCAATTCGATGGCTTTGTCAATGTTGTTGACATGGTCGCGGTTAAAGACAATGGTCAAGTCGCCAAAGATGAAGAATTATTCGCTGATAAGAAAGCTCAAGTCGAAAGCTTACATGAAGCCATCATGGAAGCGGTCGCGGGCACTGATGATGAATTGCTCGAAAAATATTTCTCTGGTGAAGAATTAACTAAAGAAGATATCGCTAAAGGATTAAAACTTGGTATCTCTCAAGGCGATTTAGTCCCAGTCTTAGTCGGTTCCGCTCAAAAGAATGTCGGTCTTAAGACCTTATTAAATATGCTCGTTGACTATTTACCAGCAGAATGCGAAGCTGAAGCCCTTAAAGGTAAAGATGATTTTGGCAAGGAAGTGTCTAGAAAGATGGACGCTAATGAACCATTCTCAGCCTATGTCTTTAAGACAGTGGTCGATCCATATGCTGGAAGCATTTCCATCATGAAGATTATGTCTGGTACCCTCAAAGTTGGCGATGAAGTTTATGTCAACAACAACGCCCAACGTATCGGCACACTCAACAGTGTCTGTGGTAAGAACTTAGCCCCCATCCAAGAAGCTTATGCTGGTGATATCATCGCCGTTACAAGACTTGAAGATGTCGCTTCCACCAACACTTTATCCAACAGCAAAAATGTTGTCATTTATGAACCATATCAATATCCAAGCGCCGTTATCTTCAAAGGTTTAGTTCTTAAAAATAAGAACGATGAAGCTAAAATTGGTCAAGCTTTAGGTAAAATTTCCTTAGAAGATCCAACCGTTGAAGTTAAGAGAAATACCGAAACCAAACAATTATTGCTTGGCGGTGTCTCCTCTTCACATATTGACTATGTCATCGAAAAACTTAAAAACCTTTATAAGATTGATGTCGATGTCGAACCAATGAAAGTTGTCTACCGTGAATCCATCAAGAAAGTCGGAGAAGCGGAAGGCCGTTATGTCAAACAATCCGGTGGTAGTGGATTCTATGGTGTTGTCGTCATGAGATTCGAACCCGCTGATGAAATCAGTTTCGCTGAAGAAGTCTTCGGTGGCGCTGTTCCTAAAAACTACTTCCCCGCTGTTGAAAAAGGTTTCTATGAAGCCGTTAAGACTGGGCCACTTGCTGGCTTCCCAGTTATCGGTGTTCGCGCTGTTCTTACCGACGGTAAATATCACCCAGTCGATTCCAATGAACAAGCCTTCAAAATGGCTGCTATTCTCGCCTTCAAAGAAGCGTATAACAAGTGTGCTCCAATCATTCTTGAACCAATCCTTCGTATTAAAGTTGATGTCGAAGCTAAATACGTCGGTGATGTCATGAGTGACCTCAACACCAGAAGAGCGAAGATTCAAAACATCGTCGAAGGTGAACACGGCGCCCAACAAATCGAAGCTTTAGTTCCTGAAGCCGAAGTCGTCGATTACGCTACTCAACTTAAATCCATTACCCAAGCCTCTGGTTATTTCTCTCGTGAATTCCACGATTATGAAGAAGTCCCTAGCTTCTTAGTGGACAGAGTTATTAGAGATAATAAAATCCAAAACAACTAATTAATTTATTAGCGAGTCATATGACTCGCTTTAATTAAAGGAGTTAATTATGTTAATTTTATTTACCGATTCCGATACAGATATCACTCCAAAAGAATGTCGAGAATATGGCTATCAGCTGATATCCATGCCTTACATCATTGGTGATCAAACCTTCTATCCTTATAAAGATAGCGAGGAATTTGACTTTGTCTCTTTTTATCAAATGCTTGAAAAAGGAGTAATCCCTAAAACCAGTGCTTTATCTCCAGGTGAATATATTGAATATTTTGAGCCACATTTTAAAAATGGTGATGATATTCTTTATGTCCATTTTTCCTCAGCGATGTCTGGGACTTTCCAAGCGATGAATTTAGCTTTAGAGGAATTAAAAGCCAAATATCCCGAAAGAAAATTCTATGAAATTGATTGTAAAGGGATCACGATTAATGCCTATTACACGGTCAAAGCTATCGGCAAGATGCATAAAGCTGGGGCCACTTTAGAAGAGATGCTAGCCTTCGCTGAAAAAGAAGTGGATCACGCCGCGACTTATTTCTACGCGAGC